>JBBSRD010000019.1:0-17265 GCA_038243415.1 Actinomycetales bacterium
GCCGGGCGTCGGCAAGACCGCGGTCGTCGAGGGCCTGGCGCAGTCCGTCGTCAAGGGCGAGGTGCCCGAGACGCTGAAGGACAAGCAGGTCTACACGCTCGACCTCGGTTCGCTCGTCGCCGGCTCGCGCTACCGCGGTGACTTCGAGGAGCGCCTCAAGAAGGTGCTCAAGGAGATCCGCACCCGCGGCGACATCATCTTGTTCATCGACGAGATCCACACCCTCGTCGGTGCCGGTGCGGCCGAGGGCGCCATCGACGCGGCCTCGATCCTCAAGCCGATGCTCGCCCGCGGTGAGCTCCAGACGGTCGGCGCCACCACGCTGGACGAGTACCGCAAGCACATCGAGAAGGACGCCGCGCTCGAGCGCCGGTTCCAGCCGATCCAGGTCAACGAGCCGAGCCTGGCCCAGACCATCGAGATCCTCAAGGGCCTGCGCGACCGCTACGAGGCGCACCACCGCGTCTCCATCACCGACCCGGCGCTCGTCGCGGCCGCCACGCTCGCGGACCGCTACGTCAACGACCGGTTCCTCCCCGACAAGGCGATCGACCTGATCGACGAGGCGGGCGCCCGGCTGCGCATCCGCCGGATGACCGCGCCGCCGGACCTGCGTGACTTCGACGAGAAGATCGCCGGGGTCCGTCGTGAGAAGGAGTCCGCGATCGACGCGCAGGACTTCGAGAAGGCGGCGAACCTCCGCGACTCGGAGAAGAAGCTGCTGGCCGCGAAGAACGAGCGCGAGAAGCAGTGGAAGGCCGGAGACATGGACGTGGTCGCCGAGGTCGACGAGGAGCTGATCGCCGAGGTCCTCGCCACCGCCACCGGGATCCCGCTCGTGCGCCTGACCGAGGAGGAGTCCTCGCGCCTGCTCAACATGGAGGCCGAGCTCCACAAGCGCGTCATCGGTCAGAACGAGGCCATCAGGGCGCTGTCCCAGGCCATCCGGCGTACCCGCGCCGGCCTGAAGGACCCCAAGCGCCCCGGTGGGTCGTTCATCTTCGCCGGCCCCACGGGCGTCGGGAAGACCGAGCTCGCCAAGGCCCTCGCGGAGTTCCTCTTCGGTGAGGAGGACGCCCTCATCCAGCTCGACATGTCGGAGTTCTCCGAGAAGCACACCGTCTCTCGGCTGTTCGGCTCGCCTCCCGGCTACGTCGGGTACGAGGAGGGTGGCCAGCTCACCGAGAAGGTCCGGCGCAAGCCGTTCTCCGTGGTGCTGTTCGACGAGGTGGAGAAGGCCCACCAGGACATCTTCAACTCGCTCCTGCAGATCCTCGAGGACGGTCGTCTGACCGACAGCCAGGGCCGCATGGTGGACTTCAAGAACACCGTGATCATCATGACCACCAACCTCGGCACGCGGGACATCGCCAAGGGCCAGCAGCTCGGCTTCCAGGCCGGCGGCGACCTCTCGACGTCCTACGACCGGATGAAGGCCAAGGTCAACGACGAGCTCAAGCAGCACTTCCGCCCCGAGTTCCTCAACCGCGTCGACGACACGGTGGTCTTCCCCCAGCTCACGCAGGAGGAGATCGTCCAGATCGTGGACCTCATGATCGCCAAGGTGGACCGTCGCCTCGACGACCGGGACATGACCCTGGAGTTCACCGACGCGGCAAAGGGCCTCCTGGCCACCCGCGGCTACGACCCCGTGCTCGGGGCGCGTCCGCTGCGTCGCACCATCCAGCGCGAGATCGAGGACATGCTCAGCGAGAAGATCCTCTACGGGGAGCTCACCTCAGGGCAGATCGTCCTCATCGACGTCGAGGGTGAGGGCGCTGCAGCGACCTTCACGTTCACCGGCACCGAGAAGACGCCCGTGCCGGACGTCGTGCCCACCGAGCCAGCGGGCTCGGTGGAGTGACGCACGGTCGCTGAGCACCACGACGCAGCCCCCGCCCCGGACGCCCTCCGGTGGTGGGGGCTTCGTCGTGGGCGGGCCCCGTCAGGGAGGATGGCGCCGTGCTGAGCGTGCGTCGTGCCCGGACCTCTGACGTGCGAGGCATCCGCGGGCTCGTCGCGCCCCTCGCGGTGACGCGGGTGCTGCTCGCGAAGGAGCAGGTGACCCTCTACGAGGCGGTCCCCGAGTTCGAGGTGGCCGAGGACGACGGTGAGCTGCTGGGGTGCGGTGCGCTGCACGTGTTCTGGGAGGACCTCGCGGAGGTGCGCACCCTGGCCGTCGCCGACCGTGCGCGCGGGTCCGGCGTCGGGGCGGCCCTGCTCGAGGCCCTGCTCGACGACGCCCGTCGCCTCGGGGTCTCCCGGGTGTTCTGCCTGACCTTCGAGGTGGAGTTCTTCTCCCGGCACGGCTTCGTGGAGGTCGAGGGGTCACCGGTGACGCCCGACGTGTTCGCGGAGATGCTCCGCAGCCACGACGACGGGGTGGCGGAGTTCCTCGATCTGGCGCGGGTCAAGCCGAACACCCTGGGCAACACCCGCATGATCCGCCACCTCTGACCCGGCCTGCTCGGGCCACGGCCGTCCCAGCGCCTGCGCCGCGCCCGGGCCTTTCCGTCCGGCACGTCCCGTGGTCCTCCTCCTCCCGCACTCTGGTCACCTTCTGCTGCGCTCAAGGCGCCTTCTGAGCGAGAGGTGACCAAAGTGCAGGTGCCGGGTGAGGGGTGCGGGGGTGAGAAGTGCGGGGGGTGAGGGGCGCAGCAGGGCGAGGTGGGTCAGGCGGGGAGCTGGTAGCCGGCGCCACGGGGCTCCACGAGGCCGTCCGCGATCAGTGAGGCCAGGCACCGCTCGCGCTGCGGGTCGTCATCGGGCCACGCCAGCATGAGCGCCGCGTCGTCCAGCGGCACGTCGGAGTCCCGCAGCAGTGCCAGGAGGCGCCCGCGGACCTGACGGTCGGTGCCGTGCCACGCCTGACCACGCCGTGGGGGCCCGTCGTGGGCCGGAGCGCCGGCGAGCTGCCACGCGCAGCGGTCAGCGACGGGGCACGCGTCGCAGCGCGGAGCCCTGGCCGTGCAGACCACGGCGCCCAGCTCCATGACCGCGACCGCCCAGGTCGCCGCCCTCGCCGGCTCCTCGGGGACGAGGCGCTCCGCCAGCGCGGTCTCTGCAGCCGTCAGCGCCGGTGCGGGCAGCGCCGTGCCGGTCACCGCGCGGGCCTGGACGCGGCGGACGTTCGTGTCCACCACGGAGCAGCGCGCCCCGTGGGCGAACGCCGCGACGGCGGAGGCGGTGTAGACGCCGACGCCCGGGAGCGACCTCAGGGTGGCCGGGTCGGAGGGCACCTGGTCGCCGTGCTCGGCAGCGATCGCCGTCGCGGCGGCGTGCAGCCGCAGGGCGCGGCGCGGGTATCCCAGGCGACCCCATGCCCGGACCGCCTCGCCCGACCCGACAGCGGCGAGGGCGGCGGGCGTGGGCCAGCGGGCCATCCACTCCCGCCACACAGGATCCACCCTCACCACGGGGGTCTGCTGGAGCATGACCTCCGAGACGAGGACGCCCCACGCGCCGACCCCGACGCGGCGCCAGGGAAGGTCTCTGGCGTTCGCGGCGTACCAGGCCAGCACCGGTGCGTGCAGGCGCGCCGGGTCGGGGTCCAGGGGTGGTGGGGAGGCGCCGCAGAAGGGTGGCTGCGCCGCAGGGGGGAGCGATTCTCGCCCGGCGCTCTCGGTCACGCGGCCACGGTACGTCGCACCGGCGGTCCGGCCCGTAGAGGTCTGCTGCCGACGGGATGCTCTCCCGTGATGAAAGCGTGACCTCGCGGTAGCACCCTCAGGTCACCGCTCACCGCTCGACCTGCCATGATCGAGCACAAGATCACAGGATCGACCATGAAGTCCGCGTCATGCGCGTCGAGAACGGCCTCGAGAGCACCGTCGAAGGAGACCACGTGCCCAAGCCCACCACCCCTGCAGAGCACCTCGCCCGGTTGGTCCCCGCGTCCGCGGGCGCCAACGGGATGGGTCGCCGCGGTTTCCTGCGCGCCGCCGCCCTCACGGGTCTCGCCGCGTCGTCGCCCGCACTCCTGGCCGCCTGCGGTGACGGTGGCTCCGGCGGTGGTGGTGGCGGATCGAAGCCGGTGACCGTGGGCTCGAACGAGAAGGGCACCGGCTTCGCCAAGCAGCGCACGGCGGAGATCGCCGACTTCATGAGGTCCAGCGGTCTCGACGTCGAGCTCAACGAGGTCGACCACAACACCTTCCAGGAGAACATCAGCACCTACCTGCAGGGAAACCCGGACGACGTCTTCACGTGGTTCGCGGGCTACCGCCTGGAGTTCTTCGCCGACCAGGGCCTGATCGGTGACATCTCGGACGCCTTCCCTGTGGACGGCCTGCCGGAGTCCTTCGAGAAGCAGTCCAGCTACGACGGCAAGCAGTACCTCATGCCGCAGAACTACTACCCGTGGGCGGTGTTCTACCGAAAGTCGCTCTGGGCGGAGCGGGGCTACGAGGTCCCGGCCACCTACGACGAGCTGAAGACCCTGTCCGCGCAGATGCAGACCGACGGGCTCACGCCGTTCGCCTTCGGCGAGTCCGACGGCTGGCCGGCGATGGGCACGTTCGACATCCTCAACATGCGCATCAACGGGTACCAGTACCACATCGACCTCATGAAGCACGAGGAGTCGTGGGACTCGCCGAGGACGAAGGCCGTGTTCGACACCTGGCGCGATCTCCTGCCGCTGCACCAGAGCGGCGCCAACGGGCGCACCTGGCAGGAGGCCGCGCAGTCCCTGCTCAACAAGGAGTCGGGCATGTACACCATCGGGACCTTCGTCAACGAGCAGTTCGGCGAGGAGGAGGAGGACCTCGACTTCTTCACGTTCCCCGAGATCGACCCGGCCATCGGCGCCGACGCCCTCGACGCGCCGATCGACGGGTGGTGCATGTCGTCGAAGCCCCGCAACGAGGAGGGCGCCCTCAAGCTGCTGGAGTACCTCGGCTCGCCGGAGGCGGCAGCGGCCGCGAACAGCACCGGGCTGAACATCATCTCTCCCAACGAGAACTCCAGCACGGAGCCGCTGACCGCGCTTCAGAAGAAGTCCGTCGAGGTGGTCGGGAGCGCCAAGAACCTGGCACAGTTCCTCGACCGCGACACCCGGCCGGACTTCGCCTCCACGGTGATGATCCCGGCGCTCAAGAACTTCGTCGACAACCCCGACGACGTGGACGGGCTGGTCAAGAAGATCGAGAGCCAGGCCAAGACGATCTTCGTCTGAGCCGACGACATGAGTGCCGACACGCCGGTCGTGGTGGATCCGCGACCGGCCGTGGACAGGGCCGGCCCCGAGACGCCGCGACGCAAGCACGGCCCCCAGCAGCTGCGGGGGAGCGACCGGCTGACCGTCGCGCTGTTCATCATCATCCCCACGATCTTCGTGGTGGGGCTGGTGTGGTTTCCTGCGATCGCCTCGGTGATCCTCTCCTTCACCCGCTGGAACGGCGTCGGCGCGGTGGAGCCGTCAGACTTCATCGGGACCAGCAACTACGTCAACGTCACCACCAACTACCCGCCGTTCTGGCCGGCGATGCAGCACAACATCATCTGGCTGGCCTTCCTCGCCGTGGTGCCGACGACGTTCGGGATCTTCCTCGCGGTGCTGCTCGACAAGGAGGTGCGGGGCTCCCGCTTCTACCAGACGGCGCTCTACATGCCGGTGGTGCTGAGCCTCGCGCTCATCGGCATCATCTGGCAGCTCATCTACTCCCGTGACACCGGCGTCCTCAACGGGGTGCTGGGCACGAGCATCGACTGGTACGGCGACCGTGACGTCAACCTGTGGGCCGTGCTGGTGGCGACGTCGTGGCGCCACACCGGTTACATCATGCTCATCTACCTGGCGGGTCTGAAGGGCGTCGACGGGACGCTGAGGGAGGCCGCCGCCGTGGACGGCTCGAGCGAGGTCTCGACGTTCTTCCGGATCATCCTCCCGGTGATGCGCCCCATCAACCTCATCGTGCTGGTCATCGTGGTGATCGAGTCGCTGAGGGCCTTCGACATCGTGTGGGTGATCAACCGCGGGACGAACGGTCTCGAGCTCATCGCCACCCTGGTGACGACGAACGTGGTCGGCGAGGCCCAGCGGATCGGCTTCGGCTCCGCGCTGGCGACGATCATGCTCATCATCTCGTCGGTGTTCATCACCATCTACCTGCGGGTCGTGCTGAAAGAGGACGCACCATGAGCGTCGTGAGCGAGCGCACCGGCCCGCTGCCCGAGACCTCACAGGGCGGGCGACCACCGCTGCGGCAGAAGAAGAAGCCGCTGCGCCCGGCCCGCGTGGTCCTGCAGGTCTTCCTGGTGCTCATCGCGCTCGGGTGGCTCTTCCCGCTGGCGTGGGCGGTCATCAACTCCTTCCGGGACTACGCGTTCACCTCGCGGAACGGCTACCTGTCCTTCGGGGGCTTCACGCTGGGGAACTACGCGGAGGCATGGGAGCGCGGGGAGTTCGGCCTCCACCTCAAAAACAGCCTGCTCATCACGGTCCCCGCCGTGCTCATCACGCTGATGCTCTCCTCGGTGGTGGCGTTCGTCCTCGCACGGTTCCGATTCCGCTTCAACCTGGCGCTGCTGGGGGTGTTCCTGGCGGCGAACCTCCTCCCGCCCCAGGCCCTGCTGATCCCGATCTTCCGGCTCTACCGTCTGGTCCCGCTGCCGTACTTCATGTCCGACTCGGGCCAGCTGCTCGGGAGCTTCTGGGGCCTGATCCTCATCAACGTGGCCTTCCAGCTGGGGTTCTGCACCTTCGTGCTGAGCAACTACATGAAGGCGCTCCCGAAGGAGCTGTACGAGGCGGCGGAGGTGGACGGCGCGAGCGTCTGGCGCCAGTACTGGCAGGTCACCATGCCGCTGTGCCGCCCGGCGCTGGCAGCGCTGGGGGTCCTGGAGACCACGTTCATCTACAACGAGTTCTTCTGGGCCACCGTGCTGCTCCAGGACGGCGACAAGTTCCCCATCACGTCGTCGCTGAACAACCTGTCGGGTCAGTTCTTCACCGACTACAACCTGCTGGCCGCCGGCGCGGTGATCGTGGCGATCCCCGTCCTCATCGTCTTCTTCGTGCTGCAGAAGCAGTTCGTGTCCGGGCTGACGCTCGGCGCCACCAAGGGGTGAGCGGCCGGTGGAGCAGGGGGCTCGCCATGATGGCGCCATGAACGACGAGGCGTCGACGCCGGCCGCACCAGAGGCACGCGCGACGGCAGGACCACGCCTCGCGGTCCTGTCCGCACCGGGCGTGAGCCTGGTGCTCGACGTCGCCGGGCCGTCCCTGCCCCGGGTGCTGCACTGGGGTGAGGAGCTCGACGCCCTGCGCGAGGGGGGCGACGCCGCGCTGCTCACGCAGGGAGCGGTGCCGAACAACGGCGTCGACGACCTCCTCGGCCTCCCGCTGCTGGCCGGCGAGGTGGACGGGTGGCTGGGCACCCCGGGGCTCGCCGGGCACCGCTCCGGCGGGTCCGTCTTCCCCTCCTGGTCCCTGACGGGAGCCGCGGACGTGGTCCTCGAGGGTCCGGGTGGGGGCAGGACGGGCGCCGGCGGGCGGGTGGCCGTGCGCGCCCGGGACACGGCAGCCGGCCTGGTCCTCGACCTGACCCTGGTCATGGACGCCCACGGCGTGCTCGCCCTGACCTCCACGCTCACCGCGAGCGCCGAGGGCGACTACGACGTCTCCGGAGTCACCGCGCTGATGCCGCTGCCCACCGACGCGCTGGAGGTCCTGGACCTCACGGGCCGCTGGCCGCGGGAGCGCTCGCCCCAGCGCAGCACCCTGCAGGACGGCACGCACCTGCGGGCCTCGCGCCGCGGGCGCACCGGCCACGACGCGACGCTGCTGCTCACCGCGGGGACGAGGGGCTTCGGCTTCCGCTCCGGCCGGGTGTGGTCCGCGCACGTCGCCTGGAGCGGGAACCACGCCCACCTCGTCGAGCGGCTGCCCGAGGGTGCCGGGGTGGGCTCGGCCGTCATCGGCGGCGGCGAGCTCCTGGAGCCGGGCGAGGTGCGCCTGGCGCAGGGGGAGAGCTATGCGTCGCCTCCCGTCGTCTTCGTCTTCTCGGGCGAGGGCCTCGACGGGGTCTCACGGCGCCTGCACCGGCACCTGCGGGCGCGGCCCGGGCACCCGAGCAGCCCGCGCCCGGTGGTCCTCAACACGTGGGAGGCCGTCTACTTCGACCACGACCTCGACCGCCTGAGCGACCTGGCGGAGACCGCGGCGGCCATCGGCGTCGAGCGGTACGTCCTGGACGACGGGTGGTTCCGCCACCGCCGCGACGACTCGGCGGGCCTGGGGGACTGGTGGGTGGACGAGGGGGTGTGGCCGGGCGGGCTCTCACCCCTGTTCGACCGCGTGCGCTCCCTCGGGATGCAGGTGGGCCTGTGGGTCGAGCCGGAGATGGTCAACCCCGACTCCGACCTCGCCCGTGACCACCCGGGCTGGGTGCTCACCCCGCGAGCCCCCCTGTCGCGGCGCCAGCAGGTCCTCGACCTCGCCCACCCCGACGTCTTCGCCCACCTCCTGGGCCGGCTCGACGCCCTCGTGGGGGAGAACGGCGTCGACTTCCTCAAGTGGGACCACAACCGTGACCTGCTCGTCCCCGAGCCCCGGGTGGTCGAGCAGAGCGTCGCCCGGGCTGACGGCGCGCGCACCACCACCCGCGGCGGCGCGCACCGCCAGACCCTCGCGGTGTACGCGCTGATGGACGCGCTGCGCGGGCGCCACCCCCACCTGGAGATCGAGTCGTGCTCGTCGGGCGGGGCGCGCGTGGACCTGGGGATCCTGGAGCGCACCGACCGGGTGTGGGCCTCCGACACCAACGACCCTCTGGAGCGGGCGACCATCGCCTGGTGGACGTCGTTGCTGCTGCCGCTGGAGCTGATCGGCGCCCACGTCGGCCCGCGGCTCTCCCACACGACGGGGCGCGTGGCCTCGCTGCCGTTCGCGACCGGCATCGCCCTGTTCGGCCACGCGGGGCTCGAGTGGGACATCACGACGACCACCACGGAGGAGCGCGACCGGCTGAGCGCGTGGATCGCTCTCTACAAAGAGCTGAGGGGGCTCCTGCACACCGGCGACGTGGTGCGCGCCGACCCCCTCGACGACGGCGCACAGCTCCACGGCGTGGTCTCCGCCGACGCGTCCGAGGCGGTCTTCGCCTACGAGCAGCTCGTCGCCTCCTCGCGCACGCGGCCCGGACGGGTCCGGTTCCCGGGCCTGGACCCGTCGCGGACCTACCGGCTGGAGCGGCGCGACACCCCGCCCTCGGCCCTGGGCCCGCAGAGCGCGCCCCCCGCGTGGCTCTCGGAGAGCGGCGGCATCGTCGTCTCCGGGGAGCTGCTCGTGCGGGTGGGCCTGGCGATGCCGGTGATGAACCCCGCGTCGGTGCTGGTCCTGCACCTGACCACCGCCTGAGGGCGGGGGCCCTCGTCCGACGGACCGGTCGAGCCCTCAGACGTACCGGTCGAGCAGCGAGGACTCAGCGAGACGGGAGAGTCCCTCACGGACGGTCCGGGCGCGCTGCTCGCTGACCCCGCCGACGGCGACGAGGTCCTCGGTGGAGGCCGCGAGCAGCCGCTGCAGCCCGTCGTAGTGCTGGGCGAGGCGGTCCACGAGCGAGCGCGGCAGCCGCGGGACCCGGGCGAGCAGCCGGTACCCGCGCGGGCTCGCCGCACGCTCCAGGGTGTCGGGGCTGGAGCCCAGCGCGAGGGTCGTCGCCACCGTCGAGAGGTCGACGAGCGCGCCCGGACCGAGCGCAGAGAGGGCGGCGAGGACCTGCGCAGCCGTCGTGTGGTGACCGTTCACCGCGGCGTCCTCCGGCGGGAGGTAGTCGCGGACCACCAGCTCCCGGTCCGGCCCGAGGCCGGCGACCAGCTCGTCGAGCTGGAGCGAGAGGAGGCGGCCGTCGGAGCCGAGCTCGACGACGTACCCGGCGATCTCCTCCCAGATCCGGCGGACCATCTCCTGGCGCTGGACCACGACGGCGACGTCACGGACCGTCACGAGATCTTCGATCTCGAGGGCGGAGAGGGTGCCGCTGACCTCGTCGAGGCGGGAGCGGTAGCGCTCGAGGGTGGCCAGCGCCTGGTTGGCCCGCCCGAGGATCGACTCCGACCCCTCGAGGACGTGGCGGCTGCCACCGACGTAGAGGGCGACGATGTTCATGGACGCGCTGACCGACACGACGGGGAGCCCGGTCTGCTTGGCCACGCGCTCCGCGGTGCGGTGGCGCGTGCCGGACTCGGAGGTGGGGATCGAGGGGTCGGGGACCAGCTGCACGGCGGCGCGGACGATGCGCGTGCCGGCCCGGTTGCAGACGATGGCCCCGTCCATCTTCGCCAGCTCCCGCAGGCGGGTGGCCGCGAAGTCGACGTCGAGGGTGAACCCGCCCGAGCACATGGCCTCCACCGAGGCGTCGTCACCCAGGACCACGAGTGCCCCGGTGCGGCCGCGGAGGATGCGCTCGAGGCCGTCCCGCAGCGCGGTCCCGGGGGCGACCGCGGCGAGGGTCGAGAGCAGCAGCGTTCCCTGGTCGTCTGGGATGCTGCTCACCCCGGCGATGCTAGTGGGGTCCGCCGAGGGCCCTCTCGCCCACCGGGGCGCCGGCCCCGGTGGGCGAGGCCGTCACGGGGCCTGCTCAGAGGAAGAGCTTGCTCCCGAGCAGCATCATGCCGCCGGCCAGCAGCACGCCGGTGGGGATGACGGCCATGATGATGACCGACCCGTCGCGGCCGCGGCGGTACAGCAGCACGCAGGCCGCCACCATGATCAGCACGCCGACGACGGTCAGGCCGAAGGCACCCAGGAGCGCCGAGGTGGTGGCGTCGTCCTCGGAGGGGTTCACGACGAAGGCCGGGGCGATGGCGCCGAACAGGCCGCCGACCGCCCACAGCGCGAAGAGCCCCAGACCGCCACCGGTCGGCTTGGGCCAGCGGATGGGGGCGATCGAGCGCGCGACCGGTGCGTCCGGGTCCTTCTCGGAGCTGGTCTGGGGCTGGGGGGTGGCCATGAGGACACTCTGCGCCAGAGATCGACCGAGGGGCAACCGCACCACGGTTCCGGGACGGGGTCGCCTCGTGCCGTCGCGCGGCGCTGCTGGCGACGCGAGCGTCCCGCCGACGTTCCCCGGACCATCACCGCGTCGCCCCGGGCGGCCACCTACAGTGCTGTGGTGACTCCTCCCGTGGCCCTGTCGACGGCGTCGGTGTACCCGCAGACGTGCGAGGACGCCTTCGAGATGGCGGCTCGGCTGGGCTACGACGGCATCGAGGTCATGGTGTGGTCGGACCCCACCAGCCAGGACCCCGAGGCCGTCGCCGAGCTCTCCGAGCACTTCGGGGTGCCGGTCCTCGCCGTCCACGCGCCGACGCTCCTGCTCACCCCGCGCGTCTGGGGCTCTGCCCTGTGGCCGAAGGTGGACCGGGCGGCGGCGATGGCGGCGCGCCTCGGCGCCCGGTCGGTCGTCGTGCACCCCCCGTTCCGCTGGCAGCGGGAGTACGCCTCCACCTTCCCCGAGGGCGTGGCGCGCATCGGCGCCGAGCACGGCGTCACCATGGCGGTGGAGAACATGTACCCGTGGCGAGCGCGCTCCAAGGAGTTCGAGGCCTACCTCCCCAACTGGGACACCGCGAGGTCCCCCGCGTCGATGTTCCCCGACGTGACCCTCGACGTGTCCCACGCGGCGACGGCGGGGCAGAGCTGCCTGGAGCTGGCCCGCGGGCTCGGGGAGCGCCTCAAGCACGTGCACCTCACCGACGGCAAGGGGTCCTTCAAGGACGAGCACCTGCTCCCGGGGGAGGGGACCCAGCCCGTCGCCGCGCTGCTCCACCACCTCGCGGCCACGGACTTCGGCGGGGTGGTGGTCATGGAGGTGGGCACGCGCCGCGCGCGCAGCCCCGGCGAGCGCGAGCGCCAGCTGGCAGACGCCCTGGCCTTCACCCGGGGGCACCTGGCCGCGGGGAGCGCCGAGCACTGACGGCGACGGCAGTGGGCCGGCGACGGCGCTCGCCGTGACCGTGCTCGTGAGGGTGGTGCGCGACGCCGCGCTCGCCGACCTCGACTTCGGCCCCGGTCACCCGATGGCCCCCGTCCGCCTCACGCTCGCCATGGCGCTGATCGAGGCGCTGGGTCTGCTGGACGCTCCCGGCGTCGAGGTGGTGCCCGCGCCCCTGCCGGTCGACGACGACCACCTCCTGGCGGTCCACGACGCGGCCTTCGTCGACGCGGTCCGGGCGGCCTCGGCGGATCCCCGTGGCGCGGACGGGGCCTTCGGGCTGGGCACGCCTGACGTCCCGGCCTTCTCGGGGATGCACGACGCGGCCCGCCGGGTGGTCGGGGCCTCGGTCGACGCGGCCCTGGCGGTCTGGCGGGGGAGCGCGGTGCACGCGGTCAACGCCGCGGGCGGCCTGCACCACGCGATGCCCGGGCGCGCCGCAGGCTTCTGCGTCTACAACGACGCCTCGGCCGCGATCGCGGCGCTGCTGGCCGACGGGTGCGGGCGGATCGCCTACCTGGACGTGGACGCCCACCACGGCGACGGCGTGGAGGCGGCGTTCCTCGACGACCCCCGGGTCCTCACCGTCTCCGTCCACGAGTCACCGGAGACGCTGTTCCCCGGGACGGGGCCGACGGGGGACGCGGCGGGACCGTCAGCCCCGGGGACGGCCCTGTCGCTGGCCCTGCCCGCCGGGAGCGGCGACGGACCGTGGCTGGCCGCCGTGGCGACCGCCCTGGAGCACGTGGAGCGCTTCGCGCCCGACGTCATCGTCAGCCAGCACGGGGCGGACACTCATCGTGAGGACCACCTCACCCACCTGTGCGTGAGCGTCGACGCCCAGCGGGCGGCGGCGATCGCGGTCCACGAGGCGGCCCACCGCGTCGCGCAGGGCCGTTGGCTGGCGCTCGGTGGGGGTGGCTACTCCCTCGTCCACGTGGTGCCGCGCGCCTGGGCCCACCTCGTCGCGGTCGCGGCGCACGCGCCCGTGCCCCTGGAGGAGCCGGTGCCGCAGGCGTGGAGGGAGCACGTGCTGACCGTGACGGACCTCGTCGCACCCTTCATGATGGGTGATGCCCCGTGACTCACCGAGTCGGGCACTGCGGGCTTCGACCCGTCGGTTCGTCACTATGCGTGTGCATATCGACGTTCTCCGTGAGGAGATTGAGGGCTTCACGCCCCTGATCCGCCCTCCCGGACGGGTGCGTGCGGCGGGTTCGACATTCACAGCAGTCACATCAGCCCCTATGGTGGTGCGACACCCCGGTCGAGTCGGGGACGACGATCGGAGAAGGACATGGCGAGCGAGCGAGAGCTGAGCGGCACCCGTTTCCTCACCGTGGCGGAGGTCGCCACGATGATGCGGGTATCAAAGATGACCGTGTACCGGCTGGTGCACTCGGGCGAGATGCCCGCCGTGCGCGTCGGGCGCTCCTTCCGCGTGCCGGAGGCGGCCGTGGAGCAGTACCTGCAGCACTCCTTCGTCGAGTCCGCCTGACCCGACCGACGGCCGCCGCACCCGGCGGTCCTCCGGGCGGGGCGACCCGCTGTAGCCTGGAGCCATGACCGGCGTGAGCCGGGACGCCGCCCAGGAGCGGCCGGACCGCCGCCCCGACGAGCGGCACTGAGCGAACGCGAGGACCCATGGGCTCCGTCATCAAGAAGCGCCGCAAGCGCATGGCGAAGAAGAAGCACCGCAAGCTCCTCCGCCGTACGCGCCACCAGCGCCGCAACAAGAAGTGATCCCGGGGTCACGGCGCCGCAGAGGCGCCGTGACCTCTGCCACGTCCGTCTCCTCCGGGCGGTCGGCAGCGTGACCTCAGCGCCAGGGCCCCGTGTGGTCTTCTTCACGCGCGACCGCTGCCACCTGTGCGACGTGGCCCGTCCCGTCGTCGTCAGCGCCTGCGAGGAAGCCGGTGCGGCGTGGGCAGAGGTGGACGTCGACTCCGAGGCCTCGCACCTCTCCGGGGTGCACGACCGCTGGACCGACCTCGTCCCGGTGGTGACCGTCGACGGTCACCACGTGGCGCACTACCGGATGGACCCTGACGAGCTGGCCCGAGCGCTCGTGGTCCCCGAGGAGCGGTAAAAGGTATACCTTCCTTGTCACGAGCCCGGCGTCGAGTTCGTGCATCCGTTCACAAGCCCTATCCTGGGGGGACCGACGCAGCGCACCCGGTCCCATGAGGACGCAGCGTCAGGCCGACATCCCCTCGCACGTCTGGAGCCCCGCTCGCCGTGAGCACGTCCACGCCCTCCCGCCCTGCGGTCACGGGCCGATCGGGCTCCCGTCCGGGTCTCGCTGACGCCACGGTGGCCCGTCTGCCGCAGTACGTCCGGGCCCTCCGGGCCCTCGACGAGCGCGGCGTGACCACCGTCTCCTCGGAGGAGCTGGCGCTCGCCGCCCACGTCGGCTCGGCCACGCTCCGCAAGGACCTCTCCTGCCTGGGCTCCTTCGGGACCCGCGGCGTCGGGTACGGGGTCGCGCCCCTCCTCGTGGTCGTGGAGCGGGAGATCGGGCCGGGGCGGTGCTGGAACGTCGCGATCGTGGGGATCGGCAGCCTGGGCCACGCCCTCGCCAACCACGGCGGGTTCGCCGGCGCGAGCACCCGCGTGGTCGCTCTCTTCGACGCGGACCCAGCCGTCGTCGGCTTCACGGTGGCGGGGCTGGTGGTGCGCGACGCCGCGGACCTCGAGGCCGGCGTCGCCGAGCTCGACGTCCGCATCGGCGTGCTGGCCGTGCCGGGCGGCCCTGCGCAGGGCCTGTGCGACCGCCTCGTGGCGGCCGGCGTGACGAGCCTCCTCAGCTTCGTCCCCGACGACCTGGCGGTCCCGGACCACGTGGGACTGCGCTCCGTCGACCTCTCCAGCGAGCTCGCGATCCTGGCCTACCGCGAGGGCCGCCGCGCCGCGGACGACGGTGCCACCGGCACCGGCGGGGGCGACGTGAGCGCTGCTGCAGGGCCCGACCGCTCCCTTGTGGGGATCTCATGAGCCTGCTCACCGTGGGCCTGTCCCACCGCAGCGCCCCCATGGACCTCCTGGAGCGCGCGGCCCTGGGCGCCGACGGCGCCCGCTCCATGGCGCGCCGCCTGGTCACCACCGCCGCCGTCGGAGAAGCCATGGTGCTCGCGACCTGCAACCGGCTCGAGGTCTACGCCGAGGTGTCGAGCTTCCACGCCGGGGTGAGCGAGCTGTCCGCCGCGCTGGCCGACGCCGCGGGCGTGGACCTGCGCGACGTGGCGGACCACCTCTACTTCCACCACGGCGAGGCCGCCGTCGAGCACCTCTTCAGCGTCAGCTCCGGCCTGGACTCCATGGCCCTCGGGGAGTCCCAGGTGCTGGGCCAGGTGCGCCTGGCGCTGCGCCGCGGCCAGGACGACCAGACCGTCGGCACGGGCCTCTCGTCCGTGGTGCAGCACGCGCTGCGCGCCGGCAAGCGGGTCCACACCGAGACGGGCATCGACCGCGTCGGCCCCACCCTCGTGGGGTCCGCCCTCGACGGAGGGGTCGAGGCCCTCGGCGTGCCCGACCTCTCGGGGCTGCGCGGCCTGGTCGTCGGCGCCGGGTCCATGAGCGGCCTCGCGGCCGCGACGCTGGTCCGGCGCGGGTTCGCCACCGTCGACGTGGCGAACCGCAGCGCCCCGCGCGGCCAGCGCCTCGCCGAGCAGGTCGGCGGCAGCGCGGTGGCCCTCGGCGACGACGCGGCCATGGTCGAGGCGCTCGCCGCGGCCGACGTCGTCATCGCCTGCACCGGCGCGAGCGGGGTCGTCCTCGGCGAGGACCTCGTGCACCGGGCCAGGGCTGTGCGCGCCGCCGCCGGCGGCGGCGACCAGCTCTTCGTCGACCTCGCCCTCCCTCGCGACGTCGCCCCCGCCGTCCACGAGGCGCCCGGCGTGCACCTCGTGGACCTCGCAGGCCTGCGCGCCCGTCTAGCAGGCACCGACCTCGACGTCGACGCCGCCCGGGCCGTCGTGGCCGCCGAGCTCGCCGACCACCTGGCCGACGCGCGCGCCGCGCAGGTCGGGCCGACCGTCGCCGCCCTGCGCGCCCGCGCCGGCGAGGGGGTCGACGCCGAGATGGCCCGCTTCGTCCAGCGCGCCGGCCGCGGTGGCGCAGAGCTGGACCCGCGGGTGCGCGCCGAGATGGAGAGCACGGTCCACCGCGTCGTCGAGAAGCTCCTCCACACCCCGACCGTCCGCGTCAAGGCGCTGGCCGCCGAGGGGGCCGGGCCGGCGTACGCCGCGGTGCTGCGGGAGCTCTTCGACCTCCCCGGCGCAGCGGACCTCGCCTCCGGCGAGGGTTCCGTCCGTGGGGTCTCGGCCGTCCTCGACGCGCCCGTGTCGGCGGCCCCGGCCCCGTCCACCGGGGCCCGGTCATGACGGCGACCACCTCCGGCGCCGAGGCGCGGCCCGCCGCGGCCACGGGCGCACCCGACCCGCTGCCGCCGCTGCGGCTCGGCACGCGCCGGAGCCGCCTGGCGATGACGCAGTCGTCGTTCGTGGCTGAGCTCCTCACGCTGACCACGGGCCGCGCCGTCGAGCTCGTGGAGGTCGTCACCCACGGAGACGTCTCCCGCGAGCCGCTGTCCACCATCGGTGGCACCGGGGTCTTCGCGTCCGCCCTCCGGGAGGCGCTGGAGCGCGGCGAGGTGGACCTCGCCGTGCACTCCCTCAAGGACCTCCCCACCGCGGCCGTCCCGGGGCTGGCCCTCGCAGCCGTGCCCGAGCGCGAGGACCCCCGCGACGCGCTGGTCGCCGCCGGCGGGGCCACCCTCTCGACCCTCCCCGACGGCGCCAGGGTCGGGACCGGCTCACCGCGCCGGGCCGCCCAGCTGCGGGCCGCCCGCCCGGACCTCCAGGTCGTGGACGTCCGCGGCAACGTGCCCCGGCGCCTCGCGATGGTGGCTGACGGCGAGCTCGACGCCGTGGTCCTGGCCCGTGTGGGCCTCGTGCGCCTGGGCCTCGACGCGCAGATCACCGAGATCATGGACCCCGACGTCCTCCTGCCCGCCCCGGGGCAGGGAGCGCTCGCGGTCGAGTGCCGCGCCGACGACGCCGTGACCGCCGCGGCGTGCGCCGGCCTGGACCACGCGCTGAGCCGCGCCGAGGTCACCGCGGAGCGCGCGCTGCTCGCGGCCCTCGAGGCCGGGTGCACGTCGCCGATCGGCGCCCTCGCTCGGGCCGACGCCGGAGGCTCGGTCCACCTGCGGGCCGTCGTCATGTCCCCCGACGGGTCGCGGAGCATCGCCCGCTCCGCGTCCGCCGCAGCCATCGGCGCCGAGGTCGCGATCTCCGCCGCGGCCCTCGGGTGCGACGTGGCCGCC
>JBBSRD010000020.1:0-16967 GCA_038243415.1 Actinomycetales bacterium
GGTCGCCCTCGCCGACGGGGAGGTGCTCCACGTGGGCGCCGCCGAGGCAGCGGCCACCGCCGACGGCAGCCGCAAGGCCCTCGCTGCGGCCGCCGCGCAGGCCCTGGAGTCCGCGGGGGCCGGCGCGCTGCGCATCGAGGTGGACGGGGTGCAGGTGGAGCCGGTCGCCGGGCGGGAGGCCGCCGTGGTCGCCCTGTCGGTGGTGTCCGCCCGGGGGGCCGAGCAGCTGATCGGCTGCGCGCTGGTGGGCGACGACCCTGCGCGCGCGGTCGTCAACGCGGTGCTGTCCGCGGCGAACCGCCGGATCGAGCTAGCGATGGCTGAGCGCCCCTCACCCGCCCCCGCCGGCGGCTGAGGCTCCCGCGGTGGCACGCTGCGGACGTGAGAGCCCCGATGACCCGACGCGGCTCGCGGCGATCCCTGCTCGCGGCGCCGACGGTGGTGCTCGCGGTGGCTCTGGTCCTCAGCGGCTGCTCCGGCGGGGACGCCCCGTCGGCTGGATCGTCGCCCAGCGCGTCGTCCTCCCGCGGCGCACCGTCCAGCGACGCACCGTCCAGCGCCGCGCGTGAGCCCGCACCTCCCAGCCCCTCCGCGACCGTGGAACCCGCGGTCACGGACGCCGACCGCGGCGCCGGCCTCACCAGCGACGTGGTGCCGGAGTCCGGCCCGGGCACCACCACGGTCGTCCCGGGGTCCACCGCCGGCTCCGGGCGCGGCCAGCGCGTGCGCGTCCGCGTCGAGGTGGAGGACGGTCTCCCGGTCGACGGGGAGGCCTTCGCGGCCTTCGTCATGGACACGCTCACCGACGCGCGCGGGTGGAGCCGGGAGGGGTGGGACTTCGTACGGACCGACGCCGACGCCGACGTGGTCCTGCTGCTGGCCAGCCCGGTCACCTCAGCGCAGCGCTGCGCTCCCCTGGAGACCCTCGGCGAGCTGTCGTGCCGCAACGGTCAGGCCGTGGTGCTCACGCTGCGCCGCTGGTCCCTCGGGGCGGACGCCTACGGCGAGGACCGCACCCGCTACCGGCAGTACCTCGTCAGCCACGAGGTCGGGCACTTCATCGGCAAGGACCACGTGGGGTGCCCGGGTCCCGGCGAGCCGTCGCCGACGATGCTGCAGCAGTCGAAGGGCGTCGGGGACTGCGCCGCCCAGCCCTGGCCCTACCCGGGTGGGCCCGTAACCTCCACGGGATGAGCGCGACGGTGGCGGGGACCTTGGTGGGCGGCGAGGAGCTGGTGGTGCTCCTCGACGAGGACCACGAGCCGGTGGGGACGGCGAGCAAGGCCGGCGTCCACACGGAGACCACCCCGCTGCACCTGGCGTTCTCCTGCTACGTCACCGACGGCGCCGGCCGGCTGCTGGTGACCCGCCGCGCGGTGTCGAAGAAGACGTGGCCGGGCGTGTGGACCAACAGCGTGTGCGGCCACCCCGGCCCCGGCGAGGCCATGGAGGACGCGGTGGTGCGTCGCGCGCGCCAGGAGCTGGGCATGGAGCTGCGCGAGATCACCCCCGCGATCCCCGAGTTCGCCTACCGCGCGCGCGACGCCACGGGCGTCGTCGAGAACGAGTTCTGCCCTGTCTTCACCGCGGTGGCCGCCAGCGACCCGTCGCCCTCCCCGGACGAGGTGGAGGAGTGGCGGTGGGTGCCCTGGGTCGACGTCGAGGCCGTGGCCCGCACCGCGCCGTGGTTGCTGAGCCCCTGGGCGGTCCTCCAGCTGCGACAGCTGCCCGTCCCGGCGTGAGCCCTGCCGGCCGGGACGGCGGCTCCGATGACGACGGTGGCGCGCGTCGTGCGACACGGTCCGCGCGCTACATCGACGACGTGGCGCCGCTGGTCGACTCCATCCCCCCGGGCCGGGCCCTGACCTACGGCGACGTCGCCGAGCTCACGGGTTGGGGCGCCGCCAGGGCCGTGGGGGCCGCGATGTCGCGCCACGGGGTCGAGCTGCCGTGGTGGCGGGTGGTGCGCGCCGACGGCTCGCTGGTGGCGGGCCTGCTCCCCCGGGCCCGCCTGCACTGGGCGGACGAAGGGACGCCCACGACCACGGGCGCCGACGGGGACGTGGTCGGCGTCGACCTGGGGTGCGCCCGCTGGGACCCCGAGGGCGAGGGGAGCGCGTGAGCTCCCTCCGCCCTCGGGGACGACCAGGCGTCGGTCAGCCGGCGAGCGCGGCCCGCCCCGCCACGAGCTGGGCCGCGACGGTCGCCACGCGCCTGCCCTGGTAGGTCGCGGAGGCGAGCGCCGTCTCGTCGGGGCGGGAGCGGTCGCTCGAGACGTACGTGGTCCCGTACGGGTTGCCGTCGGCGAACTTGACCGCGTCGGTGTAGCCCGGGGGCACGCTGATCCCGCCCCAGTGGGCGAAGACGTTCATCAGCGCCGTGAGGGTGGACTCGTTGCCGCCGTGGTTCGTCGAGGCCGAGGTGAAGCCCGAATAGATTTTGTCGGCGAGCAGCCCCTCGGCCCACAGGCCCCCGGTGCCGTCGATGAACTGCTTGAGCTGCGCGGACACCAGGCCGTAGCGGGTCGGGGAGCCGAGGACCACCGCGTCCGCCCACGTGAGGTCGTCGTTGCCGGCCTCGGGGAGGTCGGAGGTGGCCGCGGCGTGGTCGGACCAGCCCTGGTTGGACTCGATGGCCTCCCGGGGGGCGAGCTCGCGGACCTTGCGGAGGCGCACCTGCGCTCCGACCCCCTCGGCGCCGCGGGCGATCGCCTCGGCGAGGGCGTGGACGTTGCCCGTCGCGCTGTAGTGGATGACGGCGACCTTCACCTGCGGTGACTGCTGGGACATGGTGTCTCCCGGATTGCTGGGTGCGCCCCCGGCCGGGAGCGGCATGAGAAGACCAGCGCACTGGTTGAACGATCAATTCCTCCCGCGAGGGCGGTCACGGTCTGTCCGTTCCCCTCGACCCCGGCCCCCGGACGGGGCATGATCGGGGACGCGCAGCGGTGCGCGCCGCCGCGGCACGCACGCCGCACGACACTCGCGGAGGATGCTCGTGGTCACGCACGCACGGACCGACCCGCGACGACGCGACGCCTCGACCCGCCGCAGCAGGTCGCTGGCCGTCGGCGGGAAGGCCGTCACCTCGATGGCGCTCGTCGCCGCGATCGTGGCCGCCACCAGCACCGCGAGCGCCAGCGAGCCAGAGGACGGCGCGGGCGCCCCGGGCTCCGCGGCGCCCGTCTCGGCCACGCTCGCGCTGCGCGTGCCGGCCGACGCCGCCCTGGACGGCGCCACCGCTCCCGGCTGGTCCGGCTCCCTGGGCGGCGCCGCGGAGGGAGCCGGTCCCTCGGCCGGTCTCGCCGGGCTGACCGGGAGCGCCCTCACCCCGGCCACGCTGCGCGCCGGCGCCCTGCCCCCGCGGGTGCGCGCCGCTTACGTGGCCGCCGCCGACCGCCTCGCCGCGGACCAGCCCGCGTGCGGCCTCCCGTGGTGGCTGCTCGCCGGGGTGGGCCAGGTGGAGTCCGGGCACGCCGCCGGGGGGCGCGTGCGTGACGACGGCGTGACGCTGACCCCCATCCGCGGCCCCCGGCTCGACGGCACGCTCGCCGGCACCGCCGTGGTGCGCGACAGCGACCGCGGCTCCGTGGACGGCGACGCCGCCTACGACCGTGCGGTGGGCCCGATGCAGTTCATGCCCGGCACCTGGTCCTCCTTCGGGGCCGACGGCGACGGCGACGGGCGCAGCGACCCCGACGACGTCGACGACGCGGCGCTCGCGGCCGCCCGCTACCTGTGCAGCGGGGCCACCGGCGGTGCGCTCGCGGAGCAGGGCGGGCAGGCCACGGCGCTGTTCCGCTACAACCGCTCCGTCAGCTACGGGCTCGAGGTGATCCGCTGGGGCATCGGCTTCCGCGACGGGACCGCCGCGCCCACCGCCCCCTCGCCCGTCCCGTCCGCCCCCTCGTCCTCCGTCAGCGGCGGCGCGCCGGCCCCCACCGACGAGCCGGCCCCCACCGACGAGCCGGCCCCCACCGACGAGCCGGGCCCCGCTCCCAGCCCTGACGTCGACCCGGCGCCCGCAGCGCCCCCGGCGCCCCCGGCGTCGCCGCCCGCGGAGGACGGGGGAGCCGACCCCTCCACCGAGGCGGGCGACGAGCCGGCGACCGACCCGGCTCCCTCCGAGGTGCCGGGCGAGCAGCCGTCCAGCGGGGCCCCCGCGCCGGATCCCTCGGCGGCTCCCGCCGAGCCGCCGGTGCCGGAGCTCCCCGTGTGCGTCGAGCCCGAGGAGCCGGCCGTCGACGGGACGAGCACGAGCGACCCGACCGGGCCGGACCCGACGACGGCTCCCACCGCCGCGCCCGACGGGCCCCCCGTCGACTGCTTGGCGCCCTGCACGACCGAGGAGGACGCCGCTCCGCCACCCGCGTCGGACGCGAGCGGGTCGCCGTCGGGCACCGAGGCGTCGTCCGGCGAGACGGGACCGGGCGCCAGCGCCTCACCCACCGACGCGGACGACCCGACGGACGCGCCGCCGCTGTGCGCGCCGTCGACCGGGCCAGAGCCCGCCGCCCCCCCGTCCTCCAGCCCGACGCCCACCGGCGGCTGATCGCCCCCCGTCGAGCCGCCGACCCGTCGAGCAGGTCACGGCGTCGCAGTGGGTGATTCGCTCGACCCGCGGCGCCGGGGGTGGGACAGTGACCGGGTGGCCGAGGCGGTGGACGCGAGCGCCCGGGACCACGGGGACCGGACGTGGTCGCTCGCACGAGCGGCGCGGTCAGCGGTGTGGGTGGTCGCGATCGCCGGCGGCATCGCCGTCCTCGTGCTCGCGACCCTCATGGTCGCCCGCCTGAACGACCCGAGGGCCAGCGTCGACCTCACCACGGGAGTCGAGCCCGCGGCCTACCTGGCGCTCACCCCCGACGAGGTGCGCGAGGTGACCGGGAGCGTCTGCCCGCTGCGGGAGGGGTGCGTGCAGGCGGCGCAGTCGGACCGGGTGCGCATCGTGCGCTTCGCCGACCCTGAGGAGGCCCGCCGGGAGGCCTCCCGCCTGGCGCCGTACGCGTGGCCCTCGGACCACCTCGTCGTGGAGTTCCTCGACCCCGCGTCGATGACGCCCGAGGAGTTCCAGTTCGTCGAGCAGCTGGTGGACGGCGCCGGGGAGCGCGCGCTCCCCCTCGTCCCGCCCAGCACCGGCAGTCAGCCGCCGGTCGACGACGAGTGACGGCGGCCAGCAGCGGCTGAGGGCTCCTGGGCCTCCGGGACCTCCGGGCCGTCGGTGGTGTGTGGCAGCGTCATCGACCGTGAGCGCGACGTCCCCCCCGGTGCTGGTGCGGCCCACCCCGTCGTCGACCGTCGGGGGTCGGGGCCGGCGGGGGGCCGTCGCGCTGGACCCGGACCAGCAGCGCGCCGCCGACCACCCGCGGGGCGCCGGCACCCTCGTGGTCCTCGGGGCCCCGGGCACCGGCAAGACCACCGCGCTCGTGGAGGCGGTCGCGGCCAGGGTCGAGCGCGGCGGCGCCGACCCCGCGTCGCTGCTCGTGCTGGCTCCCTCGCGCACCGCCGCCGCGTCCCTGCGCGACCGCCTCTCCGCCCGCCTCCCGCTGTCGTCGACCGGCGTGCCCGCGAGGACCCCGCACGCCTACGCCTGGTCGCTCCTGCGCCGCGCCGCCGTGGAGGCGGGGACCGAGGAACCGCGCCTGCTCTCCGGACCGGAGCAGGACCACCTCATCGCCGACCTCCTGCGCGGGCACGCCGCCGGCGACGCGCCCCCTCCGCCGTGGCCGTCCAGCGTGCCGCCGGGCGCGCGCAGCCTCCGGGCCTTCCGCGCCGAGCTCCGCGACCTCATGATGCGCGCGATGGAGCGGGGCCTCGGGCCCTCGTCGCTGGCGCGCCTCGGTGAGGAGCTGGGCCGCCCCGAGTGGGTGGCCGCCGCCGCGGTGCTGCGCGAGTACCGCCAGGTGGTGGCCCTCGCGCACCCCGGCGCGCACGACCCGGCAGCCATCGTCGTGGACGCCGCCCGCGTGCTGGCCGCCCGCCCCGAGCTGCTCGACGCCGAGCGCCGGCGCCTCAGCCTGGTGGTGGTCGAGGACCACCACGAGTCGACGGCGGCGAGCGCGGCGCTGCTGGACCTCCTCGTGGGCGCCGGCACCGACCTGCTGGTGGTGGGCGATCCCGACGCGACCACGTCGGGCTTCCGCGGCGGCGACCCCTCGCTGATCGCGGGCGCTGCGCAGCGCCACCCGGCCGCGGACGGGTCTGCGTCGCCCCTCGTGGTGCTGGGCACCCGGTGGCGCGCCGGCGCGGTCCTGGCCGCCCCGGCGGGCGCGCTGGTGGAGCGCATCGGCTCGTCCGGGCAGGTCGCGCACCGCCGCCCGCGGCCCTCACCGTCAGCGACCGGCGGCACCTTCGAGACCCACGTGCTGCGCTCGACCGGTGCGCAGGGGGCGTTCGTCGCCTCGCTCCTGCGCGCCGAGCACCTCGAGGAGGGCACGCCGTGGGCGTCCATGGCCGTGGTGGTGCGCAGCGCGGGTGCCAGCGGCGCGCTCCGCCGGGCGCTGGCGGCCGCCGGCGTGCCGGTCGCCGTCCCTGTCGCGGAGGTGCCCCTGGCCGACGAGGGCGCGGTGCGGCCCCTGCTGTCCGCGCTGCGCCTGGCCCTGGTGACCGCAGCACCCGGCGAGGGCCTCGGCGGGCAGGACCCGGGCGGCGAGGACCCCGCGGCGCACGGGACCCCTGACGACGTGGTGGAGCTGCTGGGCTCGTGGATGGTCGGCGCCGACGCGCTCGCCGTGCGCCGGCTGCGCCAGGGCCTCCTCGCCGCGGATCGGGCAGCGGGCGGGAACCGCGGCTCGGACGCGCTGCTCGTGACCGGGGTCCTCTCGCCCGAGCTGCTCGCCTCGGCGGGCGCACGGGCCACGGCGCCCGCGCGGGCCCTGGCCCGGGTGCTCGCCGCCGGGCGGGCCGCGGCCGAACCGACCGACGCGAGCGCCGAGAGCGTGCTGTGGGCGCTGTGGGCCGCCGCGGGGGTGGCGGGCACCTGGCAGGACGCGGCGCTGCGCGGGGGCCTGGCGGGCGAGCGCGCCGACCGTGACCTCGACGCGGTGACCGCCCTCTTCGACGCCGCCTCGCGCTACGAGGACCGCCTGCCGGGTTCGCCGCCGGGTCGCTTCCTCGAGCACCTCCAGTCCCAGGACGTCCCCTCCGACACCCTGGCCGCGCGCCGGGGCGGGGCCGCCGCGGTGGACCTCGTGACCGCCCAGGGCGCCGCCGGCCGCGAGTGGGACGTCGTGGTGGTCCCGGGCCTGGTCGAGGGAGCGTGGCCCGACACCCGGCTGCGGGGCACGCTGCTGGGCGCTCCCGACCTCGCCGACCTCCTGGCGGGTCGCGGCCCGCTGGCCGCCCGCCAGGAGACCGGGCCGGCCCTCACGGGAGCGCGCTCCAGCATCGAGGAGGCCGCCGCCGCCCGCCGCCAGGTGCTCGACGACGAGCGCCGGCTCCTGTACGTGGCCATGACGCGGGCGCGCCGTCGCCTGGTGCTGACCGCCGTGGACGACGGCGAGGAGCGGCCCTCGTCCTTCCTCGACGTCGTCGCTCCCCGCGAGCGCCCCGGGGAGGCGAGGCCGGTGAGCGACGTCCCGCGCGCCTCGACCCTGCCTGCGATCGTCGCCGAGCTGCGGTCGGTGCTCGCGACCCCCCTCGGACAGGTGGACGTCTGCGGGCTGGTGGCCGACGAGGACCGCCACGCTCGCGCGGCGGGCTCCCTCGCTCGGCTCGCGAGCGCTGCGGTGCCCGGCGCGGACCCCGCGCAGTGGCACGGGCTGGCCCCGCTCTCCACCGACGCCCCCCTGGCCGCGGGCGACGAGCCCGTGACGGTCTCGCCGTCCGCGGTGGAGACGGCGTCGACCTGCGCGCTGCGCTGGCTCCTCGGCACGCGCAGCGGCGGGCGCGAGGCGTCGGTGAGCCAGCGCGTCGGCACCCTCGTGCACCAGGTCGCCCAGGAGCTGCCCGACGGGAGCGCCGACGCGATGACGGCCCGGCTCGAGGAGCTGTGGCCGGGCGTCGGCCTCGGGGAGACCTGGGTCGGGCGGCGCGAGCTGGACCGCGCCCGCACCATGGTCGGGAAGCTCGCCTCCTACGTGGCCGACGCGAGCGCCGCGGGGCGCAGCGTCGCGGGCCTGGAGGTCGACGTGGAGGCCCGTCTGGGGCGGGCGCTGGTCCGCGGGCGCCTCGACCGCGTGGAGGCGGGCCCGGACGGTGCGCTGCGGGTGGTCGACCTCAAGACCGGGCAGGTCGCGACGCCGGCCGCCGACGTCGCCCGGCACGCCCAGCTGGGCATCTACCAGGCGCTGGTCGAGGCCGGGGCGGTCGTGCTCGGCGGGGCCGGCGCGGAGCCGGTCGACGGGGAGCAGCCCGACGAGGCACCGGACAGCCCCGCCCAGCAGCCGACCACCAGCACCGTCACCAGCGCCACCGCCATCAGCGCCACCACCACCAGCGCCGGGGCCGCGCTGGTGCAGCTCGGCACCGGAACCCGGTCCTACGCGGAGCAGGACCAGCCGGCCCTGTCCACCGACCTCGACCCCGGGTGGGCGTCGACCCTGCTGGAGGAGACCGCCGAGGCGATGGCCGCCTCGGTGTTCACCGCCGTGGAGAACGACGGGTGCAGCAGCTGTCCCGTCCGCGCCAGCTGCCCGGTCCAGAGCGACCTGGCTCCCGGGAGCGGATCATGAGCACCACGGCCATCCCGGGCCCGGCCGGCGAGCCGGCACCCGTCCTGCCTCCACCCCCCGCCGCGCCGACCCCGCTGAGCGCCGTCGACATCGCGTCGCTGCTCGGCCGACCGCGGCCCACCGACGAGCAGCGCCGCGTCATCGAGGCACCGATGGCGCCGCTGCTCGTGGTCGCGGGCGCCGGCTCGGGCAAGACGGAGACGATGGCGGCCCGCGTGGTGTGGCTCGTGGCCAACGACCTCGTCGCCCCGGACCGGGTGCTCGGGCTGACGTTCACGCGCAAGGCCGCCGGGGAGCTCGCCGACCGTGTCCGGGCACGGCTCGAGGCCCTCGCCGCGGCCGGCATGACCTCGAGGGCGGGCGCGGGCGCGGAGGACCTCGGCGACCCGACGATCTCGACGTACCACGCGTACGCGGGCGGCGTCGTGGCCGACCACGGCCTGCGCCTGGGCGTGGAGCCGGACGCGACCCTCCTCGGCGAGGCGGCCGCCTACCAGCTGGCGAGCTCCGTCGTCGAGGGCTGGGACGGACCGCTCGACCTGGACGCGGCGCCGTCGACCGTCACCGAGGCCGTCCTGGCGATGGCGGGGGAGTGCTCGGAGCACCTCGTCGAGCTCGCCGACGTCGAGGCGTACCTCACGGGCGTGGTCGAGAGCCTCGCGGCGCTGCCGGGCAAGCAGTACGCCGACGTGCGCGACGCCTCGCGACGTCTGGCGGGCCGCCGCACGCTGCTGCCGCTGGTGCGGCGCTACGCCGAGCGCAAGGCCGCCGCCGGCGTGCTGGACTTCGGGGACCAGGTGGCGCTCGCCGCGAGGCTGGCCGGGCAGGCGCCCGCGGTGGCCGCCATCGAGCGCGCCCGCTTCTCGGCGGTGCTGCTGGACGAGTACCAAGACACCTCCCACGCCCAGCTGGTGCTGCTGCGCGAGCTGTTCGGGGACGGGCACGCGGTGACCGCCGTCGGTGATCCGCACCAGTCCATCTACGGGTGGCGCGGGGCCAGCGCGGGCAACCTCGCGGAGTTCCCCCGGCAGTTCCCCGCGGTCGAGCCCGTCCCGCACGCCGAGGCCGGCCCCGCCCCTGCGGCCGGCTCCGACGCCGCCCGCGGCCCCGACCCAGCTGCCGACCCAGCTGCCGACCCAGCTGGCGACCCTGCACCGCGCACGGTCCCCGCCGCGGTGCTGGCGCTCTCGACGTCGTGGCGCAACGACGTCGCCGTGCTCGAGGCCGCCAACGTGGTCGCCGCGCCCCTGCGCGCCGCCTCGCCGGTGCCGGCGCCGCCGCTCGGCGCCCGCCCCGACGCCGGGCCGGGACGCGTCGTCGTCCAGGTGCTGGAGACCGAGGCCGACGAGGCGGGGGCCGTGGCCGACCTCATGGCATCGGTCCGCGCCGCCGACGCCGCCCTGCCGGTGCGCCGGCGCCGCACCGCGGCCGTGCTGTGCCGCAAGCGCTCGCAGCTCGCCGCGCCCGAGAGAGCGCTGCGGGCCCGCGGGGTCCCCGTGGTCGTCGTCGGTCTCGGCGGGCTGCTGGAGCGCCCGGAGGTCCTCGACGTCCTCGCCACCCTCCGGGTCCTGCACGACGCGTCGCGCGGTGACGCGCTGCTGCGCCTGCTGACCGGGCCGCGGTGGCGCCTCGGGGCCAAGGACCTCGACGTGCTGGCCGCGTGGGCGGCGGTCATCAGCGGCAAGAAGCAGCCCAGCGGGGTCGGGGCCACGGAGCCCGCCGACATCGTCAGCCTCGCCGCCGCGCTCGACGACCTCCCGCCGCCGGCCTGGGGAGCCGAGCGGGGCCGGGCGCTCTCCGAGGTGGGGCGTGAGCGCCTCGAGCGCGCCGGCGCCTGGCTCACCGCGCTGCGGCGCGCGACCTCCCTGCCCCTGCCGGAGCTCCTCGGTGAGGTCGAGCGCGCCCTCGGCCTCGACGTCGAGCTCGCCGCCCGCCCCGGCACCAGCCCGCAGGACGCCCGCACCCACCTCGACGCCCTCACCCACGTCGCCGTGAGCTTCGACGCCGACACCGACCGCCCGTCCCTCGGAGCCTTCCTGGCCTGGCTCGACGCCGCCGCGGAGCGTGAGCAGGGCCTGGCGCTCGGCGAGGAGGGCGAGGCCGCCGGCGCCCTGCCCGACCCGGGGGTGGTCACGCTCATGACGTGCCACGCCGCCAAGGGGCTGGAGTTCGACGTCGTCGCGGTGCCCGGGATGGTCGAGGGCACCCTGCCGTCGACGCCGCGCACCTCGAGGGGCTGGCTGAGCGGCGCCGGGTCGCTGCCCTACCCGCTGCGCGGCGACGCGGCGTCGCTGCCGGAGCTCGGGTGGGAGGGGGCCGGCGACGGCCCCGAGGCGCACACGATGCTCGGCGCGTTCGTCGCCGCCTCGCTCGCCCACGCGGTGGAGGAGGAGCGGCGCCTCGCCTACGTAGCGATGACGCGGGCCCGGTCCACGCTGCTGCTCACCGGCGCCTGGTGGGGCAGCGGCAAGAAGCCGCGTCAGCCCTCGCGGTTCCTCCTCGAGCTCGCGGACGCCGGCGCGGTCGAGGGCGGACCGTTGCCACAGGCCCCGGACGCCCCGTCCAACCCCCTGGCGGACGTGGTGCGCAGCGCCAGGTGGCCGCTCGACCCGCTGGGCGACCGCCGCGCCGAGATGGAGCGGGCTGCCGCTGCGGTGCGCGCCGCACGGGCCAGCCCCGTGGCGGACGGTCTTGTGCAGGCCAGCCCCGTGGAGGACGGCCCCGTGGAGGACGGCGAGGACGCGGGGGCGGACGCGCCCGCGGGTGGGTGCGCGGACGGCGACGGCTGGGAGGCCGAGGTCGGGCGCCTCCTCGCCGAGCGCGACGGCGCCGCGGGTTCTCCCGCCGGCGGCGGGGACGAGGTCGCCGTCGCGCTGCCCGCCCACCTGTCGGCGTCCCGCCTCGTGCAGCTCGCCGCCGGCCCCGCCGCGCTGGCGCTCGCGATCCGGCGCCCCGTGCCCGTGCAGCCACGAGCGAGCACGCGCCGCGGCACGCGCTTCCACGCCTGGCTGGAGCAGCGGTACTCCTCGCCCGCCCTGCTCGACCTCGACGACGAGCTGCTCGGTGACGCCGAGGACGACGACGCCTCCGCCGACGCGTCGCTCGCCGAGCTCACCGCCACCTTCGAGGCCTCCGAGTGGGCGGACCGCACCCCGATCGCGGTGGAGGTGGACCTGGAGGCCCAGCTGGCCGGCCTCGTCGTGCGCTGCCGCGTGGACGCCGTCTTCGCCGCCACCGGACCTGGCCGGGCCCCCGGCAGCGTGGACGTCGTGGACTGGAAGACCGGCAAGCCGCCCACCGGTTCGCGGGCCCGGGCGGCGGCCGTCCAGCTCGCCGTCTACCGCCTGGCGTGGGCGCGGCGCCACGGCGTTCCCCTGGAGACGGTGGGCGCAGCGTTCTTCTACGCCGCGACGGGCGTCACCTCCCGCCCCGCCGACCTCCTCGACGAGGCCGGCTTGGAGGCGCTGGTGACCCGGCTGCCCTCAGCAGACGAGTAGGAGCCTGCTGGTCGAGCGGTGAGCTCGTGGGCTTCTTGCTGGTCGAGCGGGGAGTTGATGCGGCTCCCCTCGGCGTGTCGCTCGCACGAGGTCCCCGGTCGACGGGGGTAGAGATCCGCGGCGGAGCTGGGCCGCGCAACAGTTTCTTGGGGCCGTCACCCGCTCGGCGCAGCGCCGTGACCAGCGCGTCAGCAGGTGTCGAGGTGGGCAGGTCGCTGACCTGTTCGTCCCCGAGCTCGACGACCCGCCAGGCGCCGTCGTCGCGCCGCACGAGGTCGACGGTCACGAACGGGAGGCCCAACCCGGCGACCGCGGCGGCGACGCTTTCCATCGCGGTGGAGGACACGGCGTCGGGACCGCCGGCGTGGGGCACCGCGTCGGGGGTATCGGGGTGCGCGGTGCTCAGGACGAGCCGCCCACGAACCCACCAGGTGCGCACCTCGGCGCTCACGAACGTCTCGAACCGGCGCAGCACGAACCCGCCGCTCGCCCCACCGTCACGCAGCGCGACGAAGCGTCGCCCCACCCGCTCCACGCCTGCAGGATCGGCGGCGTCGGGCACGAAGCACGCTTCGTCCCAGTGGTGCTTGAGCGATCTCACGTGGTTGCGCAGCACCGCCGGCCCGCTGCCGAGCCCGCGCCCCGCTGCCACCAGGTCCTCGAGGGAGAACCTCTGGGTCACCACGGTGGCGGGGGTCAGGGCCGACAGCGCACCGCCCAGCCGGGGAGCTCGTGAGCGCCCCGGTACTGCTCCGGGGAGGTCCGCAGGGTCATGCCTCGACCCTCCAGGGTGAGGGCCATCGCGGCGTAGGCGCCGGAGTCGAGCATCCAGCCGCGGTGGACGGCGTCGGCGAGGTCCACCGGGTCGACCGCGGCCAGGCGCGCCGGACGGACGCCCTCGTCGGGGCGTCCCGCCACCAGCGCGTCGTGGTCGACCAGCGCCACGGGGATGCCGGCCGAGCGCGCCGCAGCGCCCTCGGGGGCGAAGTGCGCGTCGGATCGACGGGGATCTAGCGGGTCGCAGGGGAGCAGGAGGAGCATCTGCGGATCATGGAGGGAGCGCGCCCCGCGGCGCGAGGGGTTTGCGGCGTGCGGAAACACGTGGCGAGCGGGCTCCCCACCGTCGACGATGGTGACCGTGACCGCTGCCACCACCTCGACCGTCCTGCCCGACCCGCCCGTGCTCCGCGACCGCGACGACCTCGTGCTGCGCGCCCACCGACCCGAGGACGCCGAGGGGATCTACGAGCGCTGCCAGGACCCCGAGACGATCCGCAACACCACCATCCCGACCCCGTACTCGCGTGAGGACGCCGAGCAGTTCGTCGGGCTGACGGCGACCTGGTGGGCCTCCGGCGCGGCGGCGTCGTTCGCCATCGAGGTGGACGGGCGCTACGCCGGCAGCGTCGACCTCCGGCTGGAGGGCGGCGCCTGGGCGGAGGTGGGCTTCGTGCTCTCCCCGTGGGCGCGGGGACGCGGCGTCATGACCCGAGCGGTGCGCCTGCTGCTGGTGTGGGGCTTCGACGAGGTGGGCCTGGTCGGGGTGCGCTGGGAGGCGCGGGTCGGCAACGAGGCGTCGCGGCGGGTGGCGGAGCGGTGCGGCTTCATCGTCGAGGGCGCCGTGCGCGGTCTGCTGCTCTACCGCGGCGAGCGCCTCGACGGGTGGATCGGCTCGCTGCTCGCCACCGACCCGCGCGGTTGAGGAGCGTCGGGCTGCTGGTGCTGGCGGCTCGTCCACCGCGTGGTCCGGCCCTAGCGGTGCTCGTGCTCGCCACCGCGTTCACCCTGCCGGTGACCGCCGGCTGTCTCGCCGGTCCGCCGGGATCACCGCCACAGGAACCCACGGTGCTCTTCGACAGCCTGATCGCCTGGGGCGTCGCGGGGTTCCTGGCGCTGTCCGCGCTGGCGCACTGGTTCGTGGCGACCCCGGTCTACTTCTCCCGGTACGCGTCCGACCTCCGTCGGGGGAGGAACATCGCACGCTGGGTGGAGTACTCGATCAGCTCGTCCGTCATGATCGTCCTCATCGCCCAGATCACCGGCATCACCGATGCGGCGGCGCTGCTGAGCATCTTCGGCTGGGTCCAGGAGTTCTACGAGCGTCCCGGCAGCGGTGGCTGGCTACCGTTCATCTTCGGGTGCATCGCCGGCATCGTGCCGTGGGTCGCGGTCGCGCTCGCGCCGACGGGCTGACGCGCCGTCCCAGACGCGCCCCCTCTGCGGCGCCGGGCTAGCGTCGCCGTCGTGGACATGAGGGTCGCGGCCTACGCGGTGATCGTCGAGCAGGGCGCGAGCGGGCCGGGGTCCGAGCAGGTCGCTGGGCCGAGGATGCTCCTGGCCCACTGGAACGAGGGCGGCCACACCGGGTGGACGCTGCCCGGCGGCGGGATCGACCCCGGTGAGGACCCGGCCGACGCCGCGGTGCGCGAGGTGATGGAGGAGACCGGCCACGAGGCCGAGCTCGACGCTCTCCTCGGCCTGGACTCCGTCGTCTTCCCTGCCGAGCGGCGCATCGCCGCGGGTGACGGGCCGCTGCACGCGCTGCGGATCGTCTACCGCGCGCACGTGGTCGGCGGCGCGATCCGCGACGAGGTCGGCGGCACCACGGACGCCGCGCGCTGGTTCGCGCTCGAGGACGTCGACGCGCTGAAGAAGGTCTCCCTGGTGGACGTCTCGCTGCGCATGGCCGGGATGCTCGACTGAGGTGAGCGGCCCCGCACCAGAGTCGCTGCGCGACGAGCCGGTCGTGCGGCGGACCGTGGTCGGCGACTGGCAGGCGCTGCGCGCGGTCCGCCTCCGGGCGATGACGCAGGACCCCGGCGCCTTCGGCTCCACGCACGCGCTGGCGTCGGCGCTGCCCGACGAGGAGTACCGCCGCCGCGCCGCGTCGGGCGCGAGCCTGCTGGCCTGGCGGGGCGGCGAGCCGGTCGGGATCGTCGCTCTCGTGCCCGACGACGACGCCGAGGACGGCCCGCGCCGAGGCCTGCTCACCTCGATGTGGGTCGACCCCGCCCACCGCGGGAGCGGGCTCGCCGCCCGCCTGGTGGAGGCGGCGTGCGCGCAGGGACGAGCCGGCGGCGTGCGCGAGGTGGCTCTGTGGGTCACCATCGACAACTACGCCGCCCGGCGCCTCTACGAGGGGTGCGGGTTCGCCCTCACCGGCCGCCGCCAGGCCGTCCGCGCCGACGACCCGGACCGTCTCGAGGAGGAGATGCGCCGAGGCATCTCCCTCACCTCGACGCTGCGGCGTTGATGGCGTCGACGGTGGCGCGCGGGTCGTCGACGTCGATGATGAGCCGGTCGTAGCGCTCGCCCGTCAGCTCGATGACGATCGGGTGGCCGCCCGCGGTGACGTCCCAGAAGTGACGCTGGTCGTCGCGGTAGAAGGTGCCGATCGTCGCCAGGCGGCCCAGACCGAGGCCTGGTGCCCGGAACCCCGCGGACTCGCGGACGATCCCGGGATCGACGGTGGCGCCGCGGACGTGTGCCAGCGGCGCGACGATCCGCCGCTTGAAGCCCCACAGCTGGTGCAGACCTCTCATCTGGACGGTCATCGTCGCGTCATCGATCAGCACGCGGGCCATCAGGTGCTCCTCTCCGTGGGGGTGGGTGCCGGGGGTGGTTCGAGGGCTGGGCCCAGGCCTGCGCGGTGCAGCAGGCGGGTGCCGAGGGCGACCGAGGGACTGCCGTCAGCAGGGTCGAGTCGCTGGCACGCCTGCCCGACGAGGTCCCTCACCTCAGCGTCCCGGGGGGCCAGCTCGAGGGCTGCGACGAGCAGGAGGTCCAGCGCGTCGTCATCGGGGGCGACGAGGGCGCCTTCGGGGGGCGTCGCGACCTTGCGCAGGACGGCGACGAACAGCCCGCGCTTGCTGCCGAAGGCGCCGTAGAGGCTCCCGCGGTGCAGCCCGGTCGCTGCCACCAGCTCGTCCACCGAGGCGGCCTCGTACCCGAGGCGCCGGAAGACGGCTGCAGCGGCGCCCTGCACCACGTCGACGTCGAAGGAGCGGGGCCTGGCCATGATCTGACCCTAGTTCATGGATGACCGATCAATCAATAACTGGGCGTGGCCACTCGCCGGAGGTTTGAGAGACTTGCTGGATGCGCCCCATGACCTTCGGCTACGACGGCGACGGCGGCCTGGGCGACCGCCTCCTGGCGGCGGTGCTGCGCGGCGAGAAGACGGCGACGTCCTCGCTGGCCGTCGAGTACCTGAGCGGCGAGCATCTCCCTCGTGTGGGGGAGCGCCTGGCGCTGACCGATCACGGTGGGACGGTCCACGGCGTCGTGGAGACCACTTGCGTGACGATCGCGCCGCTGGACGAGGTCGGCGACGACGTGGCGCGCGACGAGGGCGAGGAGTACGTCGACGCCGGGGGGTGGCGCGCCGCCCACGAGGCGTTCTGGCGCGAGACCACCGCTCTGGTCCGCGAGGACGCAGGTGACCCGTCGTGGGAGCTGCGCGAGCACGAGCCGGTCGTGGTCGAGTGGTTCCGCCTCGTCGACGTCGAGCCGACCGTCAGCGCGTAGAAGGCGGCCGCTCACAGAGGGGTGCAGCAACCCTCAGGAACCAACGCTCTGAGGGGCAGGCGCGCCTTCTGTGGGGAGACCCCTCTGCAGGTGGAGGGTCGCCCCTCGCGCCCGCGCTCAGCCCAGGCCGTGCCCGCTCAGGTCGACCACCACGGGCCGGTGGTCGCCGAGCGCGAGACGCGCCTCGACGGGGGTCGCGGCCACCTCGCCCTGCATCGCGAGCACGTGGTCCAGCTGCAGGCGCGGGGCCGAGCCGGGGAACGTCGCCCCGA
>JBBSRD010000021.1:0-16945 GCA_038243415.1 Actinomycetales bacterium
AGGCCTTCGACGAGGGCGTCCAGCTCACCGGCGTGGTGCTCACCAAGCTCGACGGCGACGCGCGCGGCGGCGCCGCCCTGTCGGTGGCCTCGGTCACCGGGCGCCCCGTGATGTTCGCCTCCACCGGTGAGGGCCTCACCGACTTCGAGGTCTTCCACCCCGACCGCATGGCCGGGCGCATCCTCGACATGGGCGACGTCCTCTCCCTCATAGAGCAGGCCGAGAAGGCTTTCGACGCCGACACCTCCGCGGACCTCGCCAGCCGGTTCGAGGCGGGCGAGGACTTCACCCTCGAGGACTTCCTCACCCAGATGCAGGGCCTGCGCAAGATGGGCTCGATGAAGAAGATGCTGGGGATGCTCCCCGGCATGGGCGCCGTGCGCGAGCAGCTCGAGAACTTCGACGAGCGCGAGATCGACCGCATCGAGGCGATCGTCCGCTCCATGACCCCGCAGGAGCGTCGCCAGCCGAAGATCCTCAACGGGTCGCGGCGTGCCCGCATCGCCCGCGGTTCCGGTCGCGACCCCTCGGACGTCAACACGCTGCTGGACCGCTTCGCCGACGCCCAGCGGATGATGCGCGCGATGCGCGAGGGCAAGGGCGGCATGCCCCAGATGCCCGGCATGCCGGGCGGCGCTGGCCCCGGTGGCGGCATGGCGGGGATGGCCGGGGGCAAGAAGTCCAAGGGCCGCACCGCGCCGCCGCCGAAGGGCAAGAAGGCGAGGTCGGGCAACCCGGCGAAGCGCGCCGCCGAGCAGAAGGCCGCCGTGACGCGGGCGGTCGCCCCGAAGACCGGGCCGGGCGGAGGGGGCGGGTCGGCGTTCGGCGCGGCACCCGGGAAGGCCGGCGGGCCGGGGAAGGGCGGCCAGGAGGGTCCCGGCGACCTCGAGCTGCCCCCCGGCTTCGACGGCCTCTTCAAGCGCTGAGGTCCTTTCGACCACTGACGTCCTGAGCCCGCGTCAGCGTTCGACGCACCCGGACCCTGACGCGGAGGCGGCCCGGCCATGATGGGCCGGTGACCACCACCGATGCTGACCACACCCCTTCCTCGACCCTCCACCTGCGCGCCGGCGTCCTCACCGCCTACGACCGTGCGTCCGGCGAGGTGGCCACGGCTCCCGAGGCGTGGGTGGTCGGCGGCCGCATCACCTACGAGCGGCCGGCCGCAGCAGCGGACGCCACGATCGACGGGTGGGTGCTGCCCGGCCTCGTCGACGCCCACTGCCACGTGGGCCTCGGCCCCGACGGGCCCGTCGACGCGCAGACCTCCCGCGCCCAGGCGGAGACCGACCGCGACGCCGGCGCCCTGCTCCTGCGCGACGCCGGATCGCCGGCGGACACCCGGTGGGTCGACGACGAGCCCGACCTGCCCCGCATCATCCGCGCCGGCCAGCACATCGCTCGGACCCGGCGCTACCTGCGCGGCGTCGCCGACGAGGTCGAGCCCGACCAGCTCGCCGAGGCCGCCCGCCTCCAGGCCCGCGCCGGCGACGGCTGGGTGAAGATCGTGGGGGACTGGATCGACCGCGACACCGGTGACCTGGCGCCCTGCTGGCCGCTGGAGGCGCTGCGCGCCGCGGTGGCCGCGGCGCACGAGGAGGGCGCGCGGGTCGCCGTCCACACCTTCAGCGAGGCGGCCCTGCCGGACCTCCTGGCCGCCGGCGTGGACTGCCTCGAGCACGCCACGGGCCTCACACCCGAGACCCTCGCCGTCGTGGTCGAGCAGGGCACGGCCATCACCCCGACGCTGGTGAACATCGCGACGTTCCCCGAGATCGCCGCCAGCGGTGAGCGCAAGTTCCCCGGCTACGCCGCGCACATGCGCGCCCTCCACGCCTCGCGCCGTGCCGTGGTCGCCGACGCCGCCGACGCCGGGGTGCGCCTGCTGGTGGGCACCGACGCCGGGACCGCGCTGCCGCACGGCCTGGTGGGCCAGGAGGTCGCCGAGCTCGTCGCGTGCGGGCTCTCCACCCTCGACGCGCTCGACGCCGCCACCTGGGGCGCGCGCGCCTACCTCGGGCGGCCGGCGCTCGCCGAGGGTGATCCGGCCGACCTCGTCGTCTACGGCGCCGACCCCCGGGCCGACGTCGGGGTGCTCGCGCACCCCGTGGCGGTGGTGCTGCGGGGCCGGGTGGTGGGCTAGTGCCGCTAGCCTCCGATCATGGACGGGGACGTCGACCTCGACGCCCGCGAGGTCGACGCGGCCCCGCGACCACCTCGACCCGCGGCGTGGGGCCGGACCCGGCGTCAGCGCACCGCCGTCCTGGTCGTCGTCCTGCTCGCTGCCGTGGCGGGCGCCGTGCTGGGCGCCTGGGTCGCCGACCGCCGCTCGGACGCCGTGGCGCGCGACGAGCTCGCGGTCCTCGCCGTGCAGGCCGGGCTCCCCTCCCTCGTGCGCGGGTCCGAAGCGGGGTCCGCGGACTCCAGGGGCCTCTCGCCCGTCAGGCTGGCCGTCCCCCTGTCCAACCGGGGTCCGGCGGCGGTCACGGTCACGATGCTCGGCCTCGACGCTCCGCACCAGAGGCTCGCGGAGCCGGCGACCCCCGTCGTGCTCGACCCCGGGGCGACGGTGCCGGCGCTGATCGTCGTCGACGTCGACTGCGCCCGGCAGCTCTCGACCTCGCCGAGGCGTGCGCCGTCCCCGGGTGAGGTGGCCGCCCGCCTCGACCTGCCGACGGGGCCCCGCGAGGTCGCCCTGCCGATCGTCGAGATCCTCCGCTGGGGCGTGGCGGGCCTGCTCACCGACGCCTGCGCCCCACCGGAGGAGCGCTCACCCGCGCAGAGCGCCCGGTGGAGCCCGCGCTCCGGCGGCCGCCTCGTCGTCACGGTGAGCAACGCGCTGAGGACGACGTCCGTGGACGTCGACCTGCGCCAGACGCCGGGGCTGGGCTCGGTCAGCGACCCGCCGCTGCCGCTGACGGTGCCCGCGCTGGGCGTCCGCGAGGTGACGCTGACCCTGGAGCCGGACTGCGCTGCCGTGGGTCCGGACGCGAACGGGACGTCGTCGGCCACGCTCGACCTGGTCGCCGTGGCGGTCGCCGACGGCATCGTGCAGACCTACCTCCCCGACGACGACGCGTCGGGGCGTCGGGGCGTGAGGTGTGGCTGGCGCGCCAGCTCGCGCTGCGGTGCGGGTGATCGCGCGGCGTCCGACGCGGCCGGTCGGTGCACCTAGGCTCCGCGGGTGCGCCGCCACCTCCTCCTGATCGTCCCTCTCGTCACCGCCGTGCTCGCCGTCGGCGGGTGCGCTCCTGAGCCCTCCTCGGAGCGGTCCCCCGCCGGGGCGTCGGACGCGACGTCGTCGGCGGCCGCCGGGTCGTGCGACCCCGAGGGCCTGAAGACCCTCACCCCCGGGACGCTGACCGTCGCCACCTCGGAGCCGGCGTACTCGCCGTGGGTGCTCGAGGATGACCCCGCCACGGGCGAGGGGTACGAGCCGGCCGTCGCGTACGCCCTCGCGGAGCAGCTCGGGTACGCCAAGGGCGACGTGGAGTGGGTCCGCGCCGACTTCAACGCCGCCATCGCCCCCGGCCCCAAGACGTTCGACGTGGACGTCAACCAGTTCTCGATCGACCCCCAGCGCGCCAAGGCCGTCGACTTCTCGAGCCCCTACTACGACGTCGTGCAGTCCGTGGTCACCACCGCCGGCTCCGCAGCCGCCTCCGCCACGTCGATCGAGGACCTCAGGGGCCTGCGGCTCGGCGCGCAGGTGGGCACCACCAGCCTGACGAGCCTCACCGACCAGATCGACCCCACCGACGGCCCCAGCGTCTACAACTCCAACGACGACGCCGTCGCCGCGCTGAAGAACGAGCAGGTGGACGCGATCGTGGCGGACCTGCCGACGGCCTTCTTCATGTCCGGCGCGCAGCTCGACGACGGGAAGGTCGTCGGCCAGCTGCCCAACACCGGCGGCGCGCAGGCCGAGCAGCTGGGGATGGTCCTCGAGCTGGGCAGCCCGCTGACCTCGTGCGTCTCGCAGGGGCTGGACGCGCTGCGCGAGGACGGGACGCTCGCGGACCTGCAGGAGGAGTGGCTCACCGAGGCTGCCTCCGCACCGGTCCTGGAGTGAGGCGCGACCCTCGGTGAGCGAGACCGCCCACCCCGGCCTCGGCGAGCCCAGCGCGCTCGAGCGGGAGCGCCGCGACCACCGCTCCCGCCGGGCCCGGCGCTCCACGGGGGTGGCCGTGCTCAGCACGCTCGTCTTCGCCGCCGTGGCGGTCCTCGCCATCACCAGCGCGCCGGGCTGGCCGCGCACGCAGGCGTCCTTCTTCGACCCGCAGGTGGCGCTGGCGTCGCTGCCCAGGATCCTGCAGGGGCTGTGGCTCAACCTCAGGGTCCTGGTCGTCGCGGTGCTCGCCGTCGTGCTGCTCGGCCTGGTCATCGCGCTGGCCCGCACGCTGCGCGGACCGGTGTGGACGCCGGTGCGGCTGCTCGCGGCGGCCTACACCGACTTCTTCCGCGGCATCCCGCTCATCATCCTGCTGTACCTCGTGGGCTTCGGGCTGCCCGGCCTTCGGCTCCAGGGCTGCCGACGTCACCGGTCGTCCTGGGCACGATCGCCCTGGTCCTGACGTACTCGGCCTACGTCAGCGAGGTCTTCCGCGCCGGCATCGAGTCCGTCCACCCCAGCCAGCGCGCCGCCGCGCGTGCCCTCGGGCTCAGCCACTCGCAGTCCGTGCGCCTCGTGGTCATGCCGCAGGCCGTGCGCACCGTCACCCCGCCGCTGCTCAACGACTTCGTGGCCATGCAGAAGGACGTCGGGCTCATCTCGGTGCTCGGCGCCGTCGACGCGGTGCGCAGCGCCCAGATCGAGTCCGCGGTCAGCGCCAACTTCACCCCGTACGTCGTCGCAGGGCTGGCGTTCGTCCTGCTCGCCGTGCCGACCGCGCGCCTGGCGGACTGGGCGAGCCGGCGGGCGACGAAGCGGCAGCAGTCGGGGAGCATCCTGTGAGCCGCGCGGACCAGCCAGGCTCGGCGACCGGTCCCGTCCTGCGCGTGCGCGGGGTGAGCAAGGCCTACGGCGACGCGGTGGTGCTGCGCGGGGTCGACCTGGACGTCGCCGAGCACGAGGTGGTGACCCTCATCGGTGCCTCCGGCTCGGGCAAGTCCACGCTGCTGCGGTGCGTGGACCTCCTGGAGACCGTGGACGACGGGCAGGTGTGGCTGGACGGCGACGACATCACCGACCCGCGCGTCGACGCCGACGTCGTCCGCCGGCGCATCGGCGTGGTCTTCCAGGCCTACAACCTCTTCCCTCACCTGTCCGTCCTCGACAACGTCACGCTCGCCCCGCGCCGGGTCCACCGGGTGGGGCGCGAGCAGGCCGAGGCCGAGGCCATGGCGCTCCTCGAGCGCATCGGCCTGAGCGACAAGGCGGGCGCCTACCCCGACCAGCTCTCCGGGGGCCAGAGCCAGCGGGCCGCGATCGTGCGGGCGCTCGCGGTCTCGCCGCGGCTGCTGCTGCTCGACGAGGTGACGTCCGCGCTCGACCCCGAGCTGGTGGGGGAGGTCCTCGCCCTGGTGAAGGAGGTCTCCGAGGGCGGCATGACCATCCTCATGGCGACCCACGAGATGGGCTTCGCCCGCCAGGTGGCCCACCGGGTGGCGTTCCTCGATCGGGGTGCCCTCCTGGAGGTGGGGCCGCCGGAGCAGGTGCTCGGCGAGCCTGAGCAGCCGCGGACGCAGGCGTTCCTGCGGCGCGTCATCGACGCCGGGCGGCTCTGAGGGCCCAGAAGGGTCTCCTGCTCCCTCGTGAGGTTGCGTCGCCGATGTATGCTCCAGCCACATGAGGCGTACGCAGATCTACCTGACGGAGGAGCAGGCTCGCCTGGTGGCTGCGCGTGCCGATGACGCCGGGGTGCCAAAGGCGGAGGTCATCAGAGACCTCCTGGACCAGGGGCTCGGGCTCTCGGACGGTCTCGAGGAGCGCCGTCGCTCCATCATGGAGACGGCGGGGATCCTGGCTGACGCTCCCCGCTGGCCCGAGTGGCTGAGGAGCGTCCGCGGGCCGGGAGCCGATGAGCGGCTGACGGCGCTCGAAGGATGAGGCTGTTCGACTCGACGGTCCTCATCGCCCACCTCCGCGGTGACGAGCGTGCGACGACAGCGCTGCTGGACGCTCTCCCAGGAGGCGCAGCGACCAGCGTCGTGTGCCGCGCCGAGGTCGAGGGCGGCATGCGCAGCCACGAGCGCAGCGACGTGACCCGCCTCTTCCACGGTCTCGACCTGCTGCCCGTCTCCGACGGGGTCGCCCGGCTCGCCGGGAAGCGGCTGCGGGAGTTCCGACGCTCCCACCGGGGCATCGACGTCGCCGACTACCTCATCGGGGCGACGGCTGAGCATCATCGTGCCGAGCTCGTCACGCTGAACGTCAAGCACTTCCCGATGTTCACCGGCCTGGAGCCCCCGTGGCGCGACCAGCCTGAGTGAGCGTCAGGCACCACCTCACGACTGGCGGTAGAGGCCCTCGGCGTAGGACGGCCCGTAGTGGTCCTCGATGGTGGTCAGCGGCTGGTCGGGCCGCTCCAGGGTCTGGGCGATCTGCGGCCGGGGCGCAGCGGCCTCGGGGTCCCAGGTCGACGGGTCCCACAGGTGCGAGCGCAGGAACGCCTTCGAGCAGTGGTGGAAGACCTCCTCGACGTCGACGACGACCGCGAGGACGGGGCGGTGCCCCTTGACGACCATCGCGTCGAAGAACGGCGCGTCGCGGACCAGCCGCGCGCGCCCGTTGATGCGCAGCGTGTCGCCCCGGCCGGGGAGGAAGAACACCAGCCCGACGTGCGGGTTGACGAGGATGTTGCGGAACCCGTCGACCCGCCGGTTGCCGGGGCGCTCCGGCAGGGCGATCGCCCTGTCGTCGAGCACCAGGGTGAAGCCGGGCGGGTCGCCCTTGGGGGAGACGTCGCACCGCCCGTCGGCGCCTGCGGTCGCGACCAGGCAGAACGGCGAGGCGGCCAGCCAGTCACGGTCGAGCGCGTGCAGCCGGCTCCGCTCCTTGGCCACCGCGGCGGGCGACGGCTCCCCGAGGAGCTCGCGCAGCTCGGCCTCGCTCGTGACCTCGGCGATGGGTCCAGCAGGTCCCGCGGTGTCGACCATGGGCCGACCGTAGCGGCGGCGGCGGTCCTTGACCCCGAACGGCCGGTGCGCCACGGTGGCCGCATGACGATGACGAACCCCTCCGCCGCCGACCTCCCGCGCCGCTCATGACCGACGTCGTGGTCTTCCACCACGTCCTCGGCCTGACGGACGGCGTGCGGTCCTTCGCCGAGCGGCTGCGCGAGGCCGGCCACCAGGTCCACACCCCCGACCTGTTCGAGGGGGCGACCTTCCCCACCATCGACGAGGGCCTGGCCCACGCCCGGGCGATCGGCTTCGAGGACGTCATGGAGCGCGGCCGCCTCGCTGCGGAGCGCCTGCCGACGGACGTCGTCTACCTGGGCTTCTCCATGGGGGTGCTGCCGGCGCAGATGCTGGCGCAGACCCGGGCCGGAGCGCTCGGTGCCGTGCTCTGCCACTCATGCGTCCCGCCTGCCGAGCTCGGCGGTCCCTGGCCGGAGTCCGTCCCCGTCCAGGTGCACGGGATGGACGCCGATCCCTTCTTCATCGACGAGGGCGACGTGGCCGCGGCCCGGGAGATCGTCGCCTCGGCGCCAGACGCGGAGCTGTTCCTCTATCCGGGCGCGACGCACCTCTTCGCCGACGGCTCGTCCCTGGACTTCGACGCCGGCGCTGCGGCGCTGCTGACCGAGCGGGTGCTGTCGCTCCTGGAGCGGGTGGGCTGAGGGGCCTCCGGCGGTGATCGTCGCGGTGACGGCTGGAGGGCCTCAGCCGCTCACCCAGCGCACCTCGCCGTCGACGACCTCACCTGTGGGGTGCAGGCGCAGCCGCCGGGCCACCGCCTGCGACGCGACGTGCTCGGGATGGACGTCTGCGACGTGCGCGGTGATCCCCTGCTCGCGGAGCCAGCCCACCATCGCCGCAGCGGCGCGGCTCGCGACCCCGTGACCCTGGTGCTCGACACCGACCACCCAGGCGAGGTGCGCCACCGGGGCGCCCCGGTCCTCCTCAGCCACCGTGACCGTGGCCTGGACGTACCCGGTCGCACCACCGGTCGCGTCGTCGCGGACCACCCAGTTGAGCCAGACCTCCCGGCCGTCGTCGGACCGACCTCCGACCTGCCGTTCGTAGGTGCCCCGCAGCTGGTCCTCGGGGGCGGGGGAGCCTCCGGTGTACGCGTGCAGCCGGGTGTCGCCGAGCACCGCAGCCATCTCTGCGGCGTGATGGACCCGGAGGGGCTCGAGGGTCAGGCCGCCGGGCGCGGTGATGACCTGCGCGCCCCGGTCGGTGAGACCTCGAAGGGTCACCGAGGTTCTCGGGTCCTGCGGTGGCGTCGACACGGAGCCTCCTCGCTCGCTGGGCGACGTCGAGCATGGCACCGGGCCGGTCGGTCCGTGCGTCGGGCGAGAAGGATCGGCACACTGCGGGCATGGACGAGCGAGACATGGTGTGGGACGGGGGCTGCAACGTCCGTGATCTGGGCGGCCTCCCGACCCGTGACCGTCGGCGCACGCGACCCGGTGCCTTCTTCCGGTCCGCGAGCACCCGCTTCATGAGCGCTGACGGGTGGCAGCAGGCCCGTGACGCCGGGGCCCGCACCGTGGTGGACCTGCGCCGCGACGACGAGCTGGCCCAGGACCCGATCCCCACCGCAGACGCGGCGCGGGCGGCGGGGCTCGTGGTGACGGGCGTGGACCTCGCCGGGCCCGAGGACGACCCGGTCTGGGACCGCCTCGACGGGCACGATCTCGGTGCCACGCCGCTGTTCCTCGAGCCTTTCCTGGCGGCCATGCCCGATCGGGTCGCCGCGGTGATGACCGCGCTGGCCCGGGCGCCAGAGGGCGGGGTGGTGTTCCACTGCCAGGCCGGACGGGACCGCACCGGGCTGGTCTCGCTGGTGCTCCTCGCGCTGGCTGGTGTGGACCCTGACGCGATCGTGGAGGACTACGAGCGCTCCGGGCCCCTGCTCGAGCCCGTCTTCGCGCGGATCGGGCGCCCCGACCAGCAGCCGGAGATCGCCGCCGTGCTCAGCGAGCACGGCACCACCGCCCGCGAGGTGCTGACCGGTCTCCTCGACGGCTTCGACGCGCACGAGTACCTGCTCGCCGGCGGCATGGACGCCGGCGACGTCGAGGCTCTGCGGGTCCGCCTGCTCGGATGAGCGCGACGGTCACACGGCGACGGGTGCGTCTGCGCTCTTTTCTCGGGCGCTTTCGCGGTGCTCGCTCGGACTCAGCCCGCGGACGCGGATGAAGGCCGCGCTCAACGCGAACGGGCTGCTGTAGCCGACCTTGCGCGCCACAGAGGTCAGGCTGGATCCGGGCTCGAGCATCAGGTCTGCCGCCAGCGCCAGCCGCCAGTGCGTCAGGAACGTCAGGGGCGGCTCCCCGACGATCTCCGTGAATCGCCGAGCGAGGCGGGTGCGCGAGATGCCCGCGGTCGCGGCGAGCGACGCGACGGTCCAGGACCGCTTCTCGGCCCGGGCGGTCGAAGGCGGCTCTTCACAGAGGAGGATGAAGTCGGCCACGGGAAGTGGCTCGCATTCGTCCGGTCGTGGACACACGTCAACCACGTGCGCTCTCTGCGTGCAGCCGGTCGGCGAGCTACCGGACAGCTGTGCGCAGCTCGATTAGCCACAGCATCGAGCCAGCCCCCAGCCGATAGCCGCCGAGGACGCCGGGAGTCGCGTCGATCGCGGGCACGACTTCATCGCGGCGGTCCCTCGCGCGGTCCTCGTGGGGTGACGACCGCCATGGTGGACTCGCCCCAGCATGCCTTGGACCAGCCGACCTGATGCTGAAAGAGGTAGTGACGGCCGCGTCTGGAGGCCCTGATTATTTTGCAGGCGTGGCGCGCCGCCGCCGAGAGCATTCCTTGCGGAGACATCTCTTGGCGATACTTTTAGGAACAAGGATGCGCAGGTGCGAAAAATAGGTAAGCGCGATGAGGGTCGCTGCCATGCTTAAACATGTCGGGCGAATGGCTGCAGGGACCCAAAATGACGCGATGAAACATAAGGCTGCTCCTCCGACGGCTGCGCGCCACATGCTGTCGTAGCGATCCTCTCGGTCAAGGTCAGGATCCACCTCTTTCTCCTGCTGGTACTGCCTCACGGTGGCTTCGACCTGAGCGAGCGTCGCGGTGTGGCCGGCTGAGCCCTCAGGAATGCCTGCGAGGATCGCGACCTCGCGCTGGAGGCGCCCGTCGACCTTGTATCGCTGGTAGACCTCCAGGCCCCGAGTGAGTCCCTCGGGAATCAAGCCGACGAGCGCCACGACGGCTGCTGCCGGTCCCACGGACGTGAAGGGCAGCGCCCAGTAGTCCATAGCCGGAGGGTAGGGCTGTCCAGCACGGAGAAGTCACGTGCCATCACCGGTGACCAAGATCGCGTAGCGACTCGCGGAGATCATGGTAGGACTGTGCGGGGTGCGCTCGGCGAGCCACTTCGGCGGCCTGACGGTGGACTCCCCGTGATACTTCTCCGCCGAGACGGCCACCGAAGCCCTTGCGCAGCCGGACGCCCGGTACGCGGAGCACCCTATGGCCGAGCTGGTGCTGCACATCGTCTGTGGTGGGGCTCACCACGCAGAGCAGGGCGCGCCGCTGAGGGGTGAGAGGGCCGACCGTGGCTGGAATGGCTACGGACGGTCCCGAGGCGAGTCACAACGGCCCGGTCCCGCAGGGACCCGTCTCCGTCATGTCTTGCCTATGGTCTCGCCATAGCGCTCGCGGGCAGCCTGGCGCGACGTCCCTAGGACCAGGGCGATCTGGGCCCAGCTGCGCCCGTTGGCGCGTGCCGACGCGACGGACTCGTCGACCTCTCGCTGTTCTCGCGCCAGCCCTCTCAGCGCCAGCCCTATCCGGCGAAGATCAGTCGGGTCCTCTGCGGGCACCTGATCGGGGTTGAGAGCGTCCAGCCACGCCTCGGCCTCAGCGGCGGCTCGCTCGAGCTCTTGACGGGTTCGCGGCATCTGGTTCACCTTTCCTCAGAGGTAGCGGTAGAACTTGGGTCGAAGGTGCATGGCGTGGATGGCGACCGGCTCATCCTCTGGATCGAGAACGATGACCTCGAGCAAGCGCCCGTCGAGATCAGCCCCGATGATGAGCACTCGATCGTCGCCCTGCCGGACGACGCGGAGGGCGACGCTCACCGCGGCACGGATGTCCGCGTCAGGGACACCGTGACGACGAGCGCTGTCTGCGATGTCCACCCTTGACAGGTTATCCTGTCAAGGAGCCTCGAGGAAGCATCCGCGGCTCGGGAACCCGTCGCGGAGCGCTGCCATCGCCCTCGCCGGTCTATACCGTCTGTGCCGTGGACCCTGACGGCTGGCTCGACGACACCCGCAGGTCCTACGACACCGTCGCGGAGAGCTACGCCGACCTGCTGCGCGACGAGCTGGCCGGGCTGCCCTGTGAGCGCGCCGTCCTGGCGCTGTTCGGCGAGCTCGTCGGGCGTTGGGGAGCGGCGGCTGACGTGGGGTGCGGACCGGGACGGGTCACGGCCCACCTGCAGCGGCTGGGGCTCGAGGTGTTCGGCATCGACCTCTCGCCAGCCATGGTGGGCGTCGCACGGCGCGACCACCCGGGGCTGCGGTTCGAGGTGGGCTCGATGACCGACCTCGACCTGCCCGACGCCTCGCTCGCCGGGCTCCTCGCCTGGTACTCCCTGATCCACGTGCCCGACGACGCCGTCCCTGGGGTGCTCGAGGGGTTCCACCGCGTGCTGCAGGCGGGGGGCGTCGTGCTGCTCGGCTTCAAGGTGGGTGACTCGCGCCGGCACGTGATGTCGGGCTACGGCGGCCACCCGACGGCGCTCGTCGTCCACCACCGTCCCGTGGAGGTGGTGGAGCGGTGGTTGGCCGAGGCCGGCTTCCACGTCGAGGTCCGGACGGTGCGCGAGGCCCAAGGCGCGGAGGACGAGGCGCAGGGGTTCGTCATCGCTCGGCGCACCGGTTGACGCCGGCAGAGGAGCCGGATCAGGAGACGCAGAGCTCGTTGCCCTCCGGGTCGGCGAGCGTCACCCAGGTCTGCGGCCCGAGCCGCCCGTCGTAGAGCCGGACCGCCCCGAGCCCCACGATGCGCTCGACCTCGGCGTCGCGCCGCTCGGGCCCGACCACGAGGTCGAGGTGGACACGGTTCTTGACGGACTTCTGTTCGGGCACGCGCTGGAGGAGGAGCCGGGGACGGCGCCCGTCGGGGTCGGACGCGGCAGCGGCGTCGCGCCACACCAGCCGTCCGCGGTGGGTGGTGACGTCGCCGTCGCTGGCGTGGCCGGCATCCAGCATCTGCCGGGAGAACGCCTCGACGTCTTCGACCCCGTAGCCCAGGGCGGCGGCCCAGAACTCAGCGAGGGCGTGGGGGTCGGCGGCGTCGATGACGACCTGGACGGCGGGTGCGGAGTTCTCCTTCATGCCCGCCGACGGTAGGCCGGAACACGGACTGTCGACGATCCCGATCCTCGTCGGCGCGGGGATCCCTACCCTCCCAGGGATGACGCGCCCCTCGCCGTGGTCGGACAAGCCCACCATCGTCGGCGTGCGCGTCCTCCTCCGTCCCTTCACCCGCGAGGACGTCGAGGCGATGGGCCCGGTCCTCGCCGATCCCGAGGTGCTGGCGCTGACCGGCAGCGTCCACACCGCGGCGGAGGCGCACGCGGCGACACCCACGCTGGACGAGGCCACGCGTCGCTGGTACGCCACGAGGGCCGAGCAGGAGGACCGGCTCGACCTCGCGATCGTCGACCGGGCCACCGACCGGTGCGTGGGGGAGGTGGTGCTCAACGACTGGCGGCCGGAGGACCAGACGATCGGCTTCCGCATCCTCGTCGGACCGGCCGGGCGCGGACGGGGCCTGGGGTCCGAGGCGACCGGGCTGGTGCTCGAGCACGCGTTCACCGTGAGCGACACCCACCGCGTCGAGCTGGAGGTCTTCACCCACAACCCCCGAGCGCTGCGGGTCTACGAGCGGGCGGGCTTCGTCGTGGAGGGGCGCCGGCGTGACGCCCTGCTGCTCGACGGCGAGCGCGTCGACGCCCTCACCATGGCGGTCCTGCGTCCCGACCGGCTCGCCGCTCGGCCTCGGGCGTGAAGGGCTCGAGCGGTGCGCTGCTGCGTCGCTGGGACGGTGCTCCCGCGCACGCCCGGTGGACGGTTCTCGTGCTCGCCGGGCTGCTGGCCTACGGGACGGTGGTCCACGTCGTCCAGCTGGTCCTCAGCGGTGGGTCGCCCGACCCGGCGTGCCCCGCGTGGTTGAGCGTCTACTTCGTGTCCCTCACGGTGGCCGACCCTCTCGCGGCCGTGCTGCTCCTCGGCCGTCGCCGCCTCGGGGTGGCGCTCGCGGTGACGGTCCACGTCACCGACGCCGCCGCCAACGCTGACGCCAACTACGGGCTCGACCCTGGTGCGGGGGTGACTCCCGGCCGGGTGGGGCAGGCGCTCGTCACTCTGGTCGCCGTCGGAGCCCTCGTCGCAGCACCGGGCCTCTGGCGCCTTGCGGCTGCACCCTCGCGAGATGGACGGCGACCGCTCCAGCCATGACCTGGCCCCGTGGCGCCCCAGGGCCTGGCAGCCTGGATCGATGATGGTGACGATCACGGCGCGCGCCGGCGACGGGGGACGGCGTCGAGCGCCGCGGGGATGAACGACGCCGGCGACCTGAGCCACCTGCTGCACAAGCACCCCGACCGCGTCCAGACCTTCGACGTCAGCGCCGGCCAGGTCCATGTGCTCTACCCGGAGGTGAGCGCCGAGCGCTGCACCGCTGCCGTGCTGCTCGAGGTGGACCCGACGCGGCTGTCGCGGCTGCGGGGCAGCCGGCCCGACGATGCGTTCTCCCTCGGCCAGTTCGTCAACGACCGTGCCTACGCGAGCTCCTCGCTGCTGGCCTCCGCGCTGCACACCGTGTTCCGGACCGCGATGGCGGGGCGCTGCGACTCCCGCCAGCACGTCGCCGACGCCCCGCTGGACCTCGAGGTCCGCGTGCCGGCGATGTCGTGCCGCGGCGGGTCCGACGTCGCCGCGGCGCTGTTCGCCCCGCTCGGGTGGGCCGTCGACGCTCGCCCCGTCGTCCTCGACGAGACCCAGCCGGGATGGGGCGACGCGCCGTACGTCGACCTGCGGCTGAGCGGCGCCGTCCGCCTTGCCGACGCGCTGAGCCACCTCTACGTGCTGATCCCCGTGCTCGACGACGCCAAGCACTACTGGGTCACCACCGACGAGGTCGACAAGCTGGTGCGCGCCGGCTCCGGCTGGCTGTCCGAGCACCCGGAGCGCGAGCTCATCACCCGCCGCTACCTCAAGCACCAGCGCTCCCTCGTGGTGGACGCCGCGGCCCGGCTGGAGGAGGCCGACGGGTCGCTCGACGGAGCGGCGGACGTCCTGGTCGATGCAGAGCCGGGCCCCGCTCCTGACCGTCCCCGCCTCGCGGACCTGCGGACCGACGCCGTCCTCGCCGCGCTGCGCGAGGTCGGAGCCACGTCCGTGGCCGACGTCGGGTGCGGCGAGGGCCGGCTGCTGGAGGCGCTGCTCGACGACGCCCGGTTCATGCGCGTGGTCGGCGTGGACGTCAGCGCCCGCGAGCTCGACCGGGCCGAGAAGCGCCTGCGCCTGGACCGTCGCGGGGACCGGGAGGTCGCCCGCGTCGAGCTGCTCCAGGGCTCGGTGGTCCACCGCGGCGAGCGCCTGGCAGGGCTGGACGCGATCGTGCTGTCCGAGGTCGTCGAGCACCTCGATCCCGAGCGGCTGCCCGCCCTCGTGGACGCCGTCTTCGCCGCCGCCCGGCCGGGCGCCGTGGTGGTCACGACGCCGGACGTTGAGCACAACGCGCGCTACGTCGCGCAGGGCGGCCTTCAGCCGGGCGGCATGCGGCACCCCGACCACCGCTTCGAGTGGACGCGGCAGCAGATGCGGGAGTGGGCAGCATCGGTGGGCGCCGAGCACGGGTACGACGTGGTCTTCGGTGGCGTCGGCGAGGACGACCCTGAGGTCGGGCCACCGACGCAGACCGCGATCTTCAGCACGACGACGCAGGGGCGGGCATGAGCGAGGCCCAGATCCCCGACGCACCCGTGCTCGGACGTCCCCGCGCTCAGCCTCGTCGTGCTCGTCGGGGCGTCGGGCAGCGGCAAGTCGAGCTTCGCGGCCCGCCACTTCGGCCGCTACGAGGCCGTCTCCTCCGACGTCTGCCGAGGCGTCGTCAGCGACGACGAGAACGACCAGTCAGCGACGGCAGCAGCGTTCGCGCTGGTCGAGCACATCGCCGGGGTGCGCCTGGACGCCGGGCTGCTCACCGTCGTCGACGCCACGAGCGTCCAGAGCGCCGCCCGCGCCCAGCTGGTGCGCGTGGCCCGCAGCCACGACGTGCTGCCCGTCGCGATCGTCCTCGACGTCGAGGAGGCGGTGTGCGCGGCCCGCAACGCCGCGCGCCCCGACCGCGACTTCGGCGCCCACGTCGTCGCCCGCCAGGTCTCCCAGCTGAAGAGGTCGCTGAAGGGCCTCAAGCGGGAGGGGTTCCGTACCGTCCACGTGCTGCGCGGGGCGGCGCAGGTCGAGGCCGCGAGCATCGTCCGCACCCCGCTGCGCACCGACCGCACCGACCTGACCGGTCCCTTCGACGTCATCGGCGACGTCCACGGCTGCCGCGCCGAGCTCGAGGAGCTGATGGAGGCGCTCGGCTACGCGCTGGTGCGTGACGGCGACGGGCCCCCGTCGACGCGGTGCCGCCGTCCGGGCGCCGCGCGGTGTTCCTCGGCGACCTCGTCGACCGCGGCCCCGACAGCCCCGGGGTGCTGCGCCTGGTGATGGGGATGGTGGCCGCCGACCACGCCCTCGCCGTGCCCGGCAACCACGAGCAGAAGCTGGTGCGCGCGCTCGACGGGCGCGACGTGCAGCGCACCCACGGCCTCGGGACGACGATGGCCCAGCTCGCGGAGGAGCCGGAGGGGTTCGTCACCGCGGCCCGGGAGTTCTGCCGGGGTCTCGTCTCCCACCTCACGCTGGACGGGGGCGCGCTCGTCGTCGCCCACGCCGGGCTGAAGGAGGCCTACCAGGGCCGCTCGTCGGGGCGGGCGCGCGCGTCCGCCCTCTACGGGGACACGACGGGGGAGTCGGACGAGCTCGGCCTCCCCGTCCGCTACCCGTGGGCGCAGGACTACCGCTGCGAACCGCCGCGCCCGAGCGGGCCGAGGGCGTGCTCCACCTGTCCGACGTCGTCGGCCGGCGCTCCGTGGAGACCACGCACGGCGGCGTCGTCATGGTCGCGCAGGAGCAGAGCGCCGGCGCGCTGGAGGTCATGAGCCGGTTCGCGCTGCCGCCGGCCCACCTGCTGTGGCTCCCGCCGACCATGGCCCCGGCCCCCACCTCCGCGCTCGACCGGGTGCTCGAGCACCCGCTGACGGCGTTCGAGGCCTACCGCGCTGACGGCGTGGCGCAGGTGGTCTGCCAGGAGAAGCACATGGGCTCGCGCGCCGTGGTGCTGGTGCGCCGCGACCCCGAGGCCCCCACCGGCAGCGGCGACGGGTCCGGGGCGGCGCCGGGGGTCGGGCCGGGCGCCGTGCACGCCCGCACCGGCCGGTCGTTCTTCGACGCCGCGACGACGGCGACGCTCCTCGCCCGGGCGCGGGACGCGGCGGACGAGGCCGGTCTCTGGCACGAGCTGGGCACCGACTGGCTGCTGCTCGACGCCGAGCTGCTGCCGTGGAGCGCCAAGGCCGAGGGCCTCGTCAAGGAGCGGTACGCGGCCGTCGGCGCGGCCGCCCGGGCCGCGCTGCCCGCCGCGCTGGAGGTCCTCGACGCCGCAGCGGCCCGCGGGCTGGACGTCGGGGCGCTGCGGGAACGCACCGCGACCCGCGAGCGCGACGCGGCCGCGTTCACCGACGCCTACCGCC
>JBBSRD010000022.1:0-16608 GCA_038243415.1 Actinomycetales bacterium
GCCACCCCCGCCGACGAGGGGGAGGTGAACACGTTCCCGGCCCCGGCGCCGACCGCGACGCCGGCGCCCACCGTGCCCCAGAACGCCGGGAAGGGCCCCGCGCCGCCGCCCACGACGACGGCGACCTTGCCCGTCCGTGTCCTGGTGGTGCGCCCCACCCCGCCCGGCACACCGACTACCCAGCGGGCGTTGGCGTCCAGGAAGCCCGCCAGGGCGTCGTCGCTGAACCTGGCCGGATCGTTGAACAGTCGCGTCATCGCGGGTCTCCTCGGGGTGTGTCGGATGGGCGGGAGGTGCAGGTGTCAGGTGCTCACGGGTGGGGTCGCGGCGGCCCGGGCGATCGCCAGGAGCCCCTGCGGCTCCCAGGCGGCTCGACCGACGAACAGGCCGTCCACCCCCGGCACGCCGAGGGTCGCCTGTGCGGTGGTGGCGTCGACGCTGCCGCCGTAGAGCAGCGCGCGAACACCCCGACCATCTCCGGCGCCCAGGCGCGAGGCCTCGGCGACGATGGCAGCGACCACGGGCGCCACCTCGTCCGGCTCGGCGGTCCGGCCAGCGGCACCGATGGCCCACACCGGCTCGTAGGCCACCACCACGCCGGCGACCTCGTGCGCGGTCAGCGGGGCCAGCGCGGCGCACAGCTGGGCGAGCACGTGGTCCACGGCCCGGCCGGAGCGCCGAGCCTCCATCGGCTCCCCCACGCACACCAGCGGGACCAGGCCCGCGTCCAGGACGGCGCGCACGCAGGCGGCGACGAAGGCGTCGTCCTCGCCGCGAGCGGCGCGCCGCTCGGAGTGGCCGATCTCGACGAGGCGGGCACCGGCCTCAGCGACCATGCGCACCGAGACCTCACCGGTGCCGGCGCCCTCGGGGCCGGGGTGGGCGCTCTGGGCCCCCACCAGGATCTCGGGCACGTCAGCCAGCTCCTCAGCCACTGCCGCGAGGGCGGTGTGGGCCGGGAGCACGAACAGCTGCACGCCCGCCGGGGAGCCGTGATCGCGCACCTCCTGCCGCAGGACCCGCGCGTAGGAACGGGACTCGGCGATGGTGCGGGTCATCTTCCAGCTGGTGCCCACCCAGGTGAGGGGTCGCGTCACGGTGTGGTCCCTCCCGGGTCGGGCTGTGCTGAGAGCAGGTGGTGCTGGCCGGTGAGCGCTGGTGCGCCGGACCCCGGAGGACCCCGGCGCACCAGCGCTCACGCGTCGGTCACTCCGAGAGGACGAAGTTGTCCAGCGAGGCTGCGTTGTCCTGGGTGATCAGGACGCAGTCGATGGCCTGCTTCTCCGAGGAGGCGCCGGTCTTGCCGGTCTTGAGGAACTCATCGGCCTGCTTCACAGCCTCCGTGGTGCCCTCGACGATGGGCTGCAGGACGGTGGCGACCATCTCGCCGTCGCTCACCGCGTCCACCGCGTCCTGGTTGCCGTCGAACCCGAGGACCTTGACCTGCTCCAGCTTGCCAGCGTCCTTGAGGGCCTGAATGGCACCGAGCGCCATCTCGTCGTTGCCCGCGACCACGCCGATGATGTCCGGGTGGGCTGAAAGCATGGTCTCCATCTTCGACTTGCCCTCGGCGCGGTCCCAGTTCGCCGTCTCCTGCTGGACCATCACGAGGTTCGGGAACTGAGAGATGATCTGGCCGTAGCCGTCAGAGCGCACCGTGGCGTTGTTGTCGGTGGGCGCGCCGAGCAGCTCGACGTACTCCCCGCCGGCGTCACCGACGGACTTCACCCACTCCTGGGCCCCGACGGTCGCTCCCTGGGCGTTGTTGGAGACGATCTGGGATTTCGCGATGCCCTGCTCGGAGATCTCCGCGTTGACCAGGAGCACGGGGATCCCCGCGTCGGTCGCCTTCTTGACCGCGCCCACGCTCTCGTCGGCGCCGGCCGGGTCGAGGATGATCGCCGCGACCTTCTTGGAGATCGCGGTGTCGATGAGCTCGTTCTGCGTCGACGGGTCGTTCTTGTGGTCGGCCGCCGTGGTCTTGTAACCGAGCTTCTTCGCCTCGCTCTCGGCGGTGGCGACCTCGGCCTTCCAGTACGGGTTGGACTGGTCGACAGAGATGATCGAGATCGTGCCGCCGCCGGCTCCGCCCTCACCGCCGTCGGAGGAGGAGCCGCTGCCGGCATCGCTGCTGCTGCTGCCGCATCCGGCGAGACCGATGACGAGGGCGGTCGCGACGACCGCGACCTTGGGGAGTGCTCTCAACATGTCGTGCCTCTCGTGTGGTGTCCCTGGCTGCGCTGCGAGCCACGGCTCGTGGACCGGGGAGCGGTGCGCCCCGGCTGTGACGGATGTGTCAGGCGGTCACGCACCGGCGCCGACCGCTTCCGGCGTCTTCAGCGGGGTCTTGACCTGGGCCTTCTTGATGGCGCTGCGCGCGGTGAGCATCTGCTGTACCTGGTCGATCCCGACGGCGATGATGATCACCGCTCCCTTGATGACCTGCTGCCAGAACGTCGAGACCCCGATGATGACCAGACCGTCGACCAGGAAGCCGATGACGAAGGCGCCGATGATGGTGCCGCGGACGGTTCCCCGGCCGCCGGAGAGCGCCGCTCCACCGATGACGACCGCGGCGATCGCGTTCAGCTCGGAGAGCGAGCCTCCCTGGGGCGTGGCCGCCGGCAGGTCGGCCGTGAGAAGGAGGCCCACCGCGCCCGCGCAGAACCCGGACGCGACGTACACCCAGGTCTGAACCTTCTTCACCGGGACCCCGGACAGCTCGGCGGCCCGGCTGTTGCCGCCGGTCGCGTAGAGCCAGCGCCCGAAGGCGGTGCGGGTGAGGACCAGCGAGAAGGCCAGGGCGAACACGACCATGACCCAGATCGGGAACGGGATGCCCAGGGGCTGGCTGGCCAGCACGGTGAGGAAGCCGGTGTTCCCCAGCTGGGGGTCGCCGCTGAGCCTGGTGAAGGTCTCGCCGTCGGTGATGAGCAGGGCGATCCCCCGCGCGACGTACAGCATCCCGAGCGTGGCGATGAAGGGCGCGATCTTCAGCCGGGAGACGAGCAGTCCGTTGATGAGACCGACCAGGGACCCGATGGCCAGGGAGACGATGATCACCACCCAGACCGGCGGGTAGGCGATGAGCGCGGTGAAGGGCATCTCGTAGCCCTTGAGCAGGTATCCGGCGATGACCCCGGTCAGACCCACCGTCGAGCCCACCGACAGGTCGATGCCGCCGTTGAGGATCACCAGCAGCATCCCGATCGCCAGGATCGCGTTCATCGCCACGTGGCGGGTCATGATGATGAGGTTCTCGGGCCGCAGGTAGTTGTCCGACAGCACGGCGAAGACCGCGATGATCACGACGAGTGCGACCAGGGCGCGCCCCTCGACGAGGAGGGCGTTGAGGTTGACGGGCTTCCTCGTCCTCGCCGTCGGCTGGGCACGGGCGGACGTTTCGGTCATGACGTGGCTCCGATCGGTGACGAGTCAGGGGAAGATGTCGTGCTGCCGGACGCCTCGACCGTGCCCTCCGAGGCGGACATGATTTCCTGGCGGGTCGTGGTGCGCGGGTCGAGCTCCGCGACCACCTTCCCCTTGGCCATCACGACGATGCGGTGCGAGGCGGTCAGCGCCTCGCCCACCTCCGAGGTGACGTAGAGGACGGCCAGCCCTCTGCGAGCCTCCCGGAAGAGGAGGCTGAAGATCTCGCCCTTGGCCCCGACGTCGATGCCGCGCGTCGGCTCGTCGAGCAGCAGGACGGTCGGGTCGGTCAACAGCATCTTGCCGATGACCACCTTCTGCTGGTTGCCTCCCGACAGGGACGTGATGGGCGCACCGGGACCGGCCGTCTTGACCTTGACGTCCTCGATCTCCCGCTCGATGCTGGCCGTCTCGGCCTTCTTGGAGACGAGCAGGCGCTTGATGGAGCCGAGCAGCGACGCGAGAGAGAGGTTGGCGCCGACGCTCATGAGCTGGACCAGGCCGTCACGCTGACGGTCCTCGGGAACCAGGCCGATGCCCCGCTCGATCCGCTCCCCGATGCTTCGGCCCTTCAGGTCCACCCCGTGGAGCAGCACCCGGCCCGAAGCCACCTGGTCGCGACCGGACAGCGCCTCCATGAGCTCGGTCCGTCCGGCGCCCATGAGCCCGTAGAGACAGACGACCTCACCGGCACGGACGTCGATCGAGACGCCGTCGACGGCGAGACGCCCCCCGGCACTGGTGTCGACCACCCGGACGTCCTGGATCGACAGCGCGACGTCCCCGTGCTCGCGCTGCTCGTCGCGGAAGTCGTACTCGGCGGCTCGTCCGACCATCGAGCGCACCACCCAGTCCATGTCGAGACCCTCTGCATCGCGCTGGGCGACCAGCTCGCCGTCGCGGAAGACCACTGCGTGGTCGGCGATCTCGATGGCCTCTTCGAGGTGGTGGGAGATGTAGACGATGGCCACGCCGTGAGTGGTGAGGTCGGCCACGACCTTGAACAGCACCTGCACCTCGGAGTGCGAGAGCGCTGAGGTGGGCTCGTCCATGATGAGGATCCGAGCGTCCGCCGCGAGGGCCCGTGCGATCTCCACGAGCTGCTGCTGGCCCAGGCGCAGGTCACCGACCGGGGTGGAGGGGTGGATGTCCTCCTCGAGACGGGCCATGAGTTCTGCGGTGATCTCGTCCTCACACCTGCGGTCCACCGTCCCGGCGCGCGTCAGCAGCTCACGGCCGATGAAGACGTTGTCGCGCACCGACAGGTTCGGGGCCAGGTTCAGCTCCTGGTGGATGATGGCGATGCCCAGGTCCACCGCGTCGTTCGTCGTGCGGATCTCCACAGGACGCCCGTGGAGGACCAGGTGTCCTCCGGACGGCTGCTCGACGCCGGACAGGATCTTCATGAGCGTGGACTTGCCGGCCCCGTTCTCCCCGAAGAGCACCGTGACCTTGCCGGCGCGCACCTCGAAGTTGACGCCCTTGAGCGCCCGCGTGACCCCGTAGGTCTTGGAGACGTCGACCGCCCGCAGCACCACGTCGCCCTGGTTCACGAGGCCGCCTCGATCGAGACGGGCTGGATGATGAAGCTGTTCGGCGGGCCCCCTGTGGCGTAGGCCCCCACCACAGAGACCTGCTGACCCTGCGTGCCGGCCAGGTCGGCCGGTTCGAGCACCTCCGTCGCCATGGCGATCTTCAGCTCGTTGGCCACGTTCTGGAACTCGGTCTGGCCGGGGAAGTCGCCGAAGGCGAGACCGGCCGCGTCCCGCACGGGGGTGCCGTTCAGCGCCGCACCCAGCGGGATCCGCAGGACGTCACCCTCCGGCACGCCGTCCACCCGGAGCTCCGCGAAGCTCGTGTCGACGCTGGAGACCGTCCCGGTCGCCGAGACCGGGAACGTGAAGGTCCCGCCCCCGTCGACGCCGTACTCCTCCCCGGCCGCCGCGACGTCGGCATCCACCGCGGGCGCCAGCACCTCGATCGGCGTGGCCCGCTCGGTGATGTCTGCGACGATCTTCGGGAAGCTCTCCGCCACGTACGTGTCGGCGGCGAACGTCGGAGGGTTCAGCGCCCTGACCTGCTCAGCCGTCTTGAACGGGGTCACCGCGATCATCGCGGCGAGCAGCACCACGCCGAGGACGAGCGTGATCACGAGGGTGCGCCGTGCCTTGCGACGACGGCGCCGCCCCGGGGTCGATCCTGCGTGCCGTCGACCGTCGCGAGCGGCCCGCTCGTGCTCCGCCGGGACCTCGGCGGTGGCGCTCACGCGGTGTAGAGGGCGTCGGGGATCAGCGAGACCTTGACCGAGGCGCTGCCGTCGGCGACGGTGTCCAGCCCCTCCTGGAACCTGGAGATCGGCAGCTGCACCGAGCAGATGCGGTCCAGCGGGAGGACGCCCGACTCGATCAGCCTGATCGCGGCCGGCCAGGTGTTCTTGCCCAGGTGGGCGCCCAGGACGTTCAGCTCCTTGTCGTCGGAAATGATCGACCAGTCCACGCTCACGTCGGAGCCGAAGACGGAGTACTCCACGAAGGTGCCGAGCTTGCGCAGCAGGTTCAGCCCCTGGCCCACGGCCGAGGGGTGGCCGGTGGCCTCGATGTAGACGTCGGCTCCGTAGCCGCCGGTCATCTCGCGGATCGCGGCCGGCACGTCGTCGGTCTTCAGGTTCAGGGCCACGTCGGCCCCGCACGCCAGGGCCAGCTCGAGCTTGGAGTCGATCATGTCCAGCGCGACGACGGTGCCGGCGCCCTTGGCCTTCGCTCCAGCGATGGCCCCGAGCCCGATGGGGCCGGCTCCCGCGACGACGACCACGTCCTCGAACTGGATGCTCGCGCGCTCCGCGGCGTGCAGGGCGCAGGAGAGCGGCTCGACGAAGGCCGCCTGGTGCGCGGGGATGTGCTTGGAGATCTTGTGGACGATCGAGTCCGTGCCGTAGACCATGAGCTCGGCCATGGCGCCGGGCGTGGCCCGCTTGAAGCCGAACATGTCGTGGCGCTGGCACATGTGGTAGTCGCCGCGCGTGCAGTACCGGCAGGTCCAGTCCGGGACGATCTGCTCAGCGGTGACCCGGTCGCCGACCTCGACGCCGGTGCGCTCGCGAGCGGCGTCGTCGAGCTCCTCGACCAGGCCGACGAACTCGTGGCCCGGGATCACCTGGGTCTCGGTCCATGCGGGACGGTTCTCGTCACCCCAGAACTTCACCGCACCGTGGTAGCACTTGAGGTCTGAGGCGCAGATCCCCACGGCCTCGACCCTCACGAGGATCTCTCCGGGCCCGCGCTCAGGCACTGCGACCTGCTCGAGCCGGTAGTCCTCCGGACCGTGCACCACCACTGCCTGCATCGTCGATGCCACCACGACCACCTCGTCGAGTCTGCGCAGCCCCTCCGTCATGGGCTGCGCGCTGCACCTACGGTAGAGCAGATGTGAACGCATGTCCAGGACATCTGTTCAGACCGTGATACGACCGTGACCTCAGCCTCGCTCCGCGCCGTGGAAGGATCGGGCCGTGGCGGCAACGGTGTCAGCGGGTGACGGCGGCAGCCGGTTCCCCGCAGAGCTGGTCCACGCCGCAGCGGTCATGTACTACCTGGAGGACGCCACCCAGGCGGAGATCGGCGAGCGGCTGCGCACCAGCCGCCCCACCGTCTCCCGGCTGCTGACCGAGGCCCGTCGGCGCGGCGTGGTCACCATCACCGTGTCCGACCCCAACGACGGTGACGGCGAGGAGCTCGCCGGCCGCCTGGCGGACGAGCTGGAGCTGGCCTCGGTGCACCTCGCGCCCAGCCCCAGCGCGGTGGCCCTCGAGCTCGGTCTGGGCGCGGCGGTCTCGGCCTCGCTGCTGGCCAGCGGCGTCGGCGCCGACGACGTGGTGCTCCTCGCTGCGGGGCGGATGCTCTACGCCACCGCCAACAGCCACCTCCCCCTGCTGCCCGGCGTGCGCGTGGCTCCCACCGTCGGCGGCGTGGCCGACCCCGAGCCGTGGTTCCAGACCAACGAGATCACCCGTGCCTTCGCCGCCAGGGTCGGCGGCCACCCCGTCTTCCTCTACGCACCTGCTCTCCCGAGCGAGGGGGCCCGCGAGTCCCTGCTGGCTGACCCCTCCATCGCACAGGTGACCTCGCTGTGGGGCTCCGCCCGCTGCGCGGTGGTCGGCGTGGGGGCGCCGCCCTCCACCCGCAGCACGAGGCCGTCCTTCGTCCCGGGCGTGGCCGGGATGCTGCCGCACGCGGTGGGCGACATCTGCTCGCGCTACTTCGACGCCTCAGGCGCGCCCGTGGAGTTTCCCGGCAGCGACCGGCTGATCGGCATCACGCTGGACCAGCTGCGCGCGGTGGAGTCGACGATCGCCGTGGCGATGGGTCCCGAGAAGATCGCCACCATGCTCGTCGCAGCGCGCGCGGGGTACTTCAACCGCCTGGTCACCGACGCGGCCACCGCCTCGCTGCTGCTGAGGGCCGTCCACGACGACCAGGGAGGGCCGCGATGAGCGACGGCGCAGTCCCGGTGGTCGGCGGCCTGCGGCGGGGGGACCGCCTCGACGCCATCGCGGACGTCGTGATGACCGAGGGGACGGTCCGCATCGACGACCTCGTCGACCGGTTCGCGGTCAGCATGATGACCATCCACCGCGACGTCGACGCCCTGGTCGGCCGAGGCCTGGTGCGGAAGTCGCGCGGGAGCGTCACCGCGACCGCCACCTCGCTCTTCGAGGCCAGCACGGCCTACCGCGCGCGTCAGCAGACGGGGGCGAAGGCCACGCTGGCCCGCGCAGCGCTGGCGCGGATCGAGCCGGGGACGTCGGTGATCCTCGATGACTCCACGACGTTCCTGTCCCTCGGCGAGCAGCTCGCCGACAAGGCGCCCCTCATCGTCATCACCAACTTCATCCCCATGGTCACCGCGCTGGCAGGGGCGCAAGGGGTCGAGGTGGTCTGCACCGGGGGCACCCTGCACCCGTGGTGCGAGGCGTTCATGGGCGACATGGCGGTCCGGTCGCTGCGGGGGGTGCGCGCCGACGTAGCGCTGATGTCCACCTCGGCGATCACCGACGGGGTCTGTTACCACCAGCGCCAGGAGACCGTCACCGTCAAGCGCGCCATGATGGAGTCGGCCAGCACCACGATCCTCGTCGTCGACCACGGCAAGCTCTCCCGACGCGCGCTGTGGGCCCTGTGCCCGCTGACCGACTTCGACGTCGTCATCATCGACGAGCCACCTCCCCCGGAGCTGTGCGACGCCCTTGCTGCGGCGGGCACCGAGCTGGTCATCGCCCCCGTGGACCGCGGGTGCGCCGGCCCCGCTTGATCCGGCCAGCCCGGCCCCGCTCGATCCGGTCAGCGCAGCGCCGTGAGCTGGTGCATCACCGGCGCCAGGCTCCGGTACAGCGAGCGGTAGGCGGGCGTGAGCTCGAGATAGCGCTGCGTCGCAGCCGCGCCCGGCTCGATCACCTGTCCGTGGCTGCTCATGGCCTGCGCCGCGGCCGCCGGACCGTCGTGGACCCCGAGGGCCGCCATCGCCACCACTGCTGCGCCGAGCGCACTGACCTCCTCGCCGCGGGCGAGTACCAGGGGCCGGCCGAGCACGTCGGCCACGATCTGGCGCCACAGCGGGCTGCGCGAGCCGCCCCCCATGAGCACCACCCGTGAGAGGCGCCGCCCCGTGCCCTCCTCGATGCCGTCGACCTGGGCGGCGATCTCGAGGGTGATGCCCTCCAGGAGCGAGCGGTAGGCGTGGGCGGGGCCGTGCCCGCCGTGCCACCCGACCATCGCTCCGCAGGCGTCGGCGTCCCAGTGCGGGGTCTGGGCCGCGTTCCAGTACGGGACCGTCAGCAAGCCCTCGCTGCCCGGGGGCAAGGCTGCTGCAGCAGCCTCCAGCTCGGGATCGGGGGCCCCGTCCAGCGCGGGACGCCCGAACCGTTGACGGAACCAGTCGGGCAGGTAGGTCCCCGAGGACATGAAGGCCTCCAGGGTCATCTGCCCCGGCATCGCGGACACCAGCGTGCGGTACCTGCGCGAGGGCCGGTAGGCGAGCGCCTGGGCGCCGAGCACCACCGAGGTCCCGAGGTTCAGGTAGGCCGTCCCCGGTGCGGTGGCACCGGCTCCCAGCCCTGCCGCCTGGCCGTCCCCCAGGCCGGCGACGAGGCAGACGTGGGAGCCCAGCCCCAGGTCCGCCGCGACGGCAGGGAGGAGAGGGCCGACGACCGTGCCCGCGGGCACGAGCTCGGGCAGCTGCTCGGCGCGCAGCCCTACGAGGTCCAGCAGCGCCGGGGACCACGCGGCCTCGCGGACGTCGAAGAGTCCCAGCGAGTCCGCGGAGGCCGTCGAGGAGACCCACCGCCCCACGAGCGCGTGGGCGAGCATCGCATGGACGTCCATGATGCGGACGGCCGCGCGCATCGTCTCCGGCTCGTTCTCACGGAGCCAGGCCAGCTTGTACAGCGAGGGGGTGATGTCGGCCGGCTTGCCGGACACCTCCTCGACCCCGGCGGTGCCCAGGGCCGAGATCTGAGTCCGCGCACGCCCGTCCATCCAGAGCAGCGCGGGGCGCAGCGGCGTGTCGTCCGCGCCCAGACAGACGAAGGACTCGCGCTGGTGGGTCAGGCAGATGGCTTCGACGGAGTCCCTGACCCGCAGACCCGCGGCCTCCAGGGCCTCGCGCACCGCCGCCCGCGTGGCGCCCCACCAGTCCTCGGCGCGCTGCTCGTACCAGCCGGGCTGCGGGGTGGACGTGGCGATCGGAGCACGACCCTGGGCCAGCACGGCGCCGTAAGCGTCGACGACGAGGGCCTTGGCCCCCGTCGTCGAGCAGTCCACGGCCACCACGCAGGTACCCACCACGGACCGAGCCCCGTCCATGGGGCCAGCAAACAGCACCCCTCAGTGGATCGTGTAGCCGCCGTCCACGACCAGGTCGGCGCCGTTGATCATCGCCGCGGCGTCGGAGACCAGGTAGAGCACCGCACCGGCGACCTCGGTGGGCAGGGCGAAGCGGCCGGCGGGGATCTCACGGATCGCCTGCTCGCCCTTCTCGCCCGCCCAGGCCTTGCGGCCCAGCTCGGTGAGGACGACGGTGGGCGAGACGGTGTTGGCCGTCACCCCTCGCCCGCCCCACTCCAGGGCCAGCACCCGGGTCAACCCCAGGATCCCGGCCTTGGAGGCGCAGTAGGCCGCATGGCCCTCGATGCCCACGGACGCTGCCTGGGAGGCGATGGTGACCACCCGGCCGTGCCCGACCGCCAGCATGCGTCGACCGGCGGAGCGCGTGAGCAGGTAGGTCCCGGTGAGGTTGACGTCCATCGTCGCCCGCCACTGCTCGACAGCGAGGTCCTCCGCGGCGTCCAGCAGCACGATCCCGGCGCAGTTCACCAGGACGTCCAGGCGCCCCGTGGTGTCCATGACCTGCTGCACGGCGCGATCGACCGACCCGGCGTCGGTGACGTCGCACGTGATCGCGCGGGCCTGCCCGCCCAGCTCGGCGGCGCGGGCTGCGGCGCGGTCGCCGTCCAGGTCGAGCACGGCCACCGTCGCGCCTCGGGAGGCCAGCACGCCCGCCACCGCGCTCCCGATGCCCGACCCACCGCCGCTGACGACCGCGGTCCGTCCGTCCAGGGACAGCGAGAGATCGACGTCGGCGTCCTGCAGGACGGTGCTCACTTCTCCTCTTGCCCGGGGATGCCCTCGTACGCGATGTTGCCGGTCTTCAGGTTTTTTGCGGTGAGCTCGGGCAGGGCCTTCAGGAACGCCGCGCGGTCGGTGACCACGTGCTCCAGGGCGACACCGACGTTCTCCTTGGTGATCATCGGCATGATGTAGACCGGCTCAGTGTCGATCTTCTCACCACGGGCGATGGCCACGGCCACCGCGAGGCCCGCGGAGAGCTCGACGGTGCCGTTCTGGAGCATGGTGCCGATGAAGTCGCCGCGCTCGACGGCCTTGAGGCCGTCCTCGATGCCGTCGATGCCGACGATCGGCAGCGTGCGCCCGGCCTCGCTCAGGGCCTGCAGCGCCCCGAGACCCATGTCGTCGTTCTGCGCGATGACACCGGTGATCTGGTCGCCGAAGGCAGAGATCCAGTTGCTCATCTTGTTGACGGCCTCATCGCGCTTCCAGTTGGCTGTGTCCTGCGCGAGCACGGTGATGCCCGGGTTCTCGGCGAGGACCTGCTCGATGCCCTTCTGGCGGTCGAGCTGGCCGGACTGGCCCAGCGGCCCCTGGAGGATGACCACGCCGCCCTGGCCGCCGATCTTGTCCATCATCATCTGCGCCTGTGCGGCGCCGGCGGCCACGTCGTCGGGCTGGACGTTGCCGGCGATCGATGGGTTGTTCAGCGCCGCGTTGACCGGGACGACGGGGATGCCTGCCGCCTTGGCGGCCTCCACCTGCGGGCCGAGCGAGTCGGCCTGGACGGGGACGACGATGATCGCGTCGACGCCGGCGTCGGTGTACTGGGCGACCTGGTCGGCCTGGGTGGCGACGTCGAGGCTCGCGCTGTTCCACAGGAGGTCGATCCCCTCGGCCTTCGCGTAGGACTTCATCCCCTCCTGGCCGGCGGTGATGAACGAGCTCTGGTCGTAGACGCTGACGCCGATGCGCAGCACCTTCTCCCCACCATTGGCCGCGGCCTTCTTCGCGGCGGGGTCACCGGCGCCGCAGGCGGCCAGCGGCACGGCGGCGGTGGCCGCGACGGCCACACCGATGAACGAGCGGCGGGTGTAGGACATGGTTCTCCTCTGTGAGCGGGTGGTGCCTGGACGGACGGGTGGGGTGCGTCAGGTCCTCCGTCTGACGGACCAGACATCGACTCCGACGGCGGCGACAATGAGCACGCCCTTGATGACGGCCTGCCAGTAGGACGGCACGAGCAGCAGGTCGAGGCCGTTGTTGAGGGTCTGGATGAGCAGCAGGCCCAGCGCCGTGCCCCAGACGCTGCCGCGGCCGCCCATGAGGCTGGCCCCGCCGATGACCACCGCGGCGATCGCGTCGAGCTCGAAACCCTGGCCGAGGTTGGGCGGGCCGGAGATCACCCGGGAGGAGAGCATCACGCCCGACGCGCCGGCCAGCACCCCAGAGATCGCGTAGACGCTGAAGAGCACCCGGCGTGTGTTGACCCCGGCGATCTGCGCGGCAGCACGGTTGCCCCCGACCGCGTAGACCCGCATGCCGTAGGCGGTGCGCCGCATCAGCACGCCGAAGGCGACGATGCCCACGATCATCACGATGACCGGGATCGTCAGCCCGAAGACCGAGGTGTTGGCGATGGACCCGTACTCGCGGGGCAGGCCGTTGATGGGTGCGCCGCCGCCGATGACGTAGGCGGCCCCCGAGCCTGCGGTGAGTATCCCCAGCGTGGCGATGAAGGGCGGGATGTCCAGCCTCGAGACGAGCACGCCGTTGATGGAGCCGGCCAGCAGGCCCACCACCAGGGCGGACACCACGGTGAGCCACACCTGGCCGGGGTTGGCCTTGGCCACGCTGGCCGCGGTCATCGCGGAGACGGCGATGACGCTGCCCACGGACAGGTCGATGCCGCCGGTGAGGATGACGAGCGTCTGACCCAGCGCGATCAGGGCGAAGGGCGCCGCGGCGATGAGGATGTTGGTGAGGTTGTCGGCGCTGGTGAAGCGCAGGCTGCGGTAGCTGAAGAAGGCGATCACCAGCACCATCACCACGAGCATGGCCCGCTGGATCAGCTGGTCCTTGACCCAGGAGGCGGTGATCCGCCTGCCGGCCGGCGGCGCCGCGGGCGTCGGGTCGGTCGTGCTCATCGCTCGTGATCCTCTCGGGTGGCGGTCTGCGGGTCGTCGGCCATGCCGGAGGCGGCGCGGAAGATCGTCTCTTGCACGTCATCGTGGGACAGGTCGGCGCGGTCGAGCTCGTGGGCGACGACGCCGCCGCGCATCACCAGCACGCGGTGCGACAGGCCCAGGACCTCGGGCATGTCGGAGGAGGCCATGAGCACCGCCATGCCGGACGCGGCCAGGTCGACGACGATCCGGTAGATCTCCGAGCGGGCGCCGACGTCGACCCCGCGGGTCGGCTCGTCCAGCAGCAGCACGTCGACGTCCTGGGTGAGCCAGCGCGCCAGCACGACCTTCTGCTGGTTCCCGCCGGAGAGCGTGCCCACCTCCTGGCCGAGCCCGTTGCTGCGCAGGCGCACCGAGGCCATCGCCTTCCCCACGGCAGTGCGCCGGGCGCGCTGGCGCAGCCAGCCGCCTACGTCAAAGGAGGACAGGTGGGGCAGCGTGCCGTTGTCGAGGACGTCCATCGTGAGGACGACCCCGGAGCCCTTGCGGTCCTCGGGCACCAGGGCGACGCCGGCGGCGATCGCGGTCCGGGGGTCACCGAGGCGCAACGACGCGCCGGCCACGCCCACCGTCCCGGCCGTGGCGGCGCGCACGCCGAAGACGGCCTCGATCAGCTCGGTGCGCCCGGCGCCCACGAGCCCAGCCAGTCCTACGATCTCCCCGCGGCGCACCTGCAGGCTCACGGGCCCCGACGCCCCGACGACCTGCAGGTCCGCGACGTCCAGGACCATTTCGGCGTCCTCCGGGGCGGCGACGTGCTCGGGGAAGAGGTCCTCGAGCTCGCGGCCGATCATGGCGGTGACGATGTCGTCGTCGCTGGTGCGCCCCATGGGGGCGTCCAGGGCGAGCACCCCGTCGCGCAGCACGACCACGTGGTCGGCGAGGGCGCGGATCTCCTCCATCTTGTGGGTGGTGAAGACCATCGTGGTGCCCTGCTGGCGCAGGCGGCGCACCACCGCGTAGAGGCTCTCGACCTCGCGCTCGGAGATGGCGGACGTGGGCTCGTCGAGGAGCAGGACGTCGGCGCCCCGGCTGGAGTTCTTGACGATCTCGACGATCTGCTGCAGCCCGACCGGAAGGGAGCGCAAGGTCGCCGAGGGGGAGATGTCGACCCCGAAGTCGCGCAGCAGCTCGCGGGAGCGGGCGATCATCGCGCGGCGGTCCAGCAGCCCGAGGCTGGTGCGGATCTCCCGGCCGACGAAGAGGTTTTCGTAGACGGTCATGTCGTCGATGGCGGCGAGCTCCTGCGGGACGATCGCGACCCCGAGGCGCTGGGCCTCGCGGACGTCGCCGCCGGACAGCGCGTTGCCGTTGACCGACACCGTCCCGGAGTCCGGCCGGTAGAGGCCCGAGATGATTTTCATCAGGGTCGACTTGCCGGCGCCGTTCTCCCCGGAGAGGGCCGTCACCGTGCCGCGGGGGAGCTCCAACGAGACCCCCTGGAGAACGGGGATCCGGGCGAAGGACTTGGTGATGCCCTCCACGCGCAGCACGACGTCATCACGTGCTGCGTCCGAGGTCGCTGCCTCTGCTCGAGCCTGCATCATCACCCACTCTTCGCGGCCGGCGACGTCGCGCGGCTTGCCGGCATGATGCACGAAGATCCTGTGAGGTACAACTCCCGGAGTGGTACCGATCGCACCTGATATGTGATGTTCGCAGGGACCACCGCCATGGCAGGCTCGAGGCATGAGTGATGCCCAGCAGGACTTCGAGGTGTGGCGCCGCCTCGCGCCCGGCGGGCTGCTGCTCGTCGGCGCTGCGGCGTCCGTGATCGCCGACGCCGCCACCCGCAAGGCCCGGCGCGCGCCCGCGCCGGCGTGGGTGGCCGAGGGCACGCTCGGCCTCACGCTCCTCGGCGCGGGTCTCTCGCTCTTCGGCGAGGCGGTCAAGCGGCGCGCCCTCCACGACGTCGCCGCGCGGGCCGCCGCCCACGCCTGATCGTCAGGTCTGATCCTCGGGTCTGCTCGTCGGGCCCGGCTGCTCCGTCAGGAGGGGTGCCGCGCCTCGCCCTCGAGGCCGAACACCGGCCCCAGCCCGCTGCGGCGCAGCACGCTGGAGGCCGAGCGCGAGGGGCTGCGCAGCACCAGTCGCCCGTGCCGGGCGTGGCAGCGGCGGCGCGCCAGGAGCAGCGCGGAGAGCGTCGTCGAGGTCACGGTGGTGACGCCGGCGATGTCCACGACGAGCTCCTCCTGCCCGCCGTCCATCAGCTCGTCCAGGCGCCAGCGCAGCTCCGCGAGACCACCGGTGAGGCCCGCCTCGTCGAGCGCGACGACGGTGCGGTCCCTGGTGCGCTCCACGATCCTCAGGTGCCGGCCAGGCTCGTCCACGACCACGCCTCCTCCGCTGCTGTCGCGGCGCTCTGCCGCGGGAGCACCACCCTGTCCCCGGCGCGGCCCCGCTGGGCGGCGCGACACGTGTCGGTCCCGTGACGACCTCGTGGCGGAGAAGGAGCGATCAGGCGTCACCGAGCGTTCCTGGCTGTCACCATGAGCAGGTGGCCGGGCTGCTCATCGTGGACGACGACGACGGGATCCGTGCGTCCCTGACCCTCGTGCTCGAGGACGAGGGCTACCGCGTCCACGCCGCCGCGAGCGCCGAGGAGGCCATCGCCCTCCTGGCCGGCGGCGCCGAGGTGGACCTGCTGCTCGTCGACCTCATGCTCGGCGGCCTCGACGGGTTCTCGCTCATCGCCCGCGTCCGGCCCACCTGCGACGCCCCGATCATCGTCCTGTCAGCCCGCCACGACGCCTCGGACGTGGTGGCCGCGCTGGAGGTGGGCGCGGACGACTACGTGACGAAGCCCTTCGACGTCAGCGTGCTGCTCGCCCGGGTGAAGGCGCTGCTCCGCCGGGGCCGCGCCGCCGCTCGACCTCCCGCGACGGCGCCCGCAGCGCCTGGGCACGCCGCGCCCGCGCCTGCGCCCCCACCGCAGCAGGACCCGGACCACCGCCGCACCGTCATCGACGGAGGCGCAGGGCCGCTGGTCCTCGACGTCGACGCCGGCACCCTGCGCCGGGGCGGCGACGCGGTGCACCTCACGGTCACGGAGTTCCGGCTGCTGTGCGAGCTCGCGGCCTCCTCGGGGCGCCTGCTCAGCCGCGCGGACCTGCTCCAGCGGGTGTGGGACCGCGACTGGTTCGGGGACGAGCGCATCGTCGACGTCCACGTGCGGCGCCTGCGCCTGAAGGTCGAGGCGAACCCCTCCGACCCCCGCTTGATCACCACGGTGCGGGGGCTCGGGTACCGCCTGGACGTGGCGTGAGCTCAGTGCTGGTCCGGGGGCTCCCGTGGTGGGTGCCCCGGCCGGCCCCCAGGCGTCTCGCGGTGGAGCGCCGGCGCGGTCGGCGCGTGGCGCGGGGCCTGCGCTCGCC
>JBBSRD010000023.1:0-16400 GCA_038243415.1 Actinomycetales bacterium
GAACTCAGATCGCTCATGCTGACGCTCCATCGCGTGGGGTGGACGATGTCCCGCGGATCGATCCGAGGGTCATGCCTTCGACGCGGCAGCCGTACACCGCTGCGTCAACCTAGCGCTCTGCTGCAGTCACCGTCAAGGACGCTCGTCGGGGGGCCCCGGTGAAGCCCGGCGGTCGCCGACGCCGGTCCTCCGAGCGTGGCGATCAGCGCGAGGGCCACCACCGCGCCGCCACCACCGTCCCGAGCACGGCCAGCCACCCCAGGGCGAGGGAGGTGGCGACGTGCTCCATGAGCGCGCCGACGTCCGTGGCGAAGCCCACCAGGGAGAGGATCCCGCCCGCGCCGGAGACCACCGCGACGCAGGTCCCTGCCACGAGGGAGAGCTCAGGGAGCCCGCGAGCGCCGACGGCGAACGCGGTCTGCACCATGGCGACGACGGCTGCGGCGAACCCGAGCACGGCGCTGGAGACGTGGACGAGGTCCTGCCAGGTGGAGGCCGGCGTGCCCGGGACCGGGCACCCGGCGGTGCAGGTGACCTGGGAGGCGAGGAGGAACGCGGCGCTCGCCACGGCCAGCGTGATCGACGGGGACCACCGGCCCAGCAGCGGTGCGTACGAGCGCAGGCCCCGGCCCGCCCACGCCACGGCCGCCCCGCCGGCGGAGACCATGAGCAGGGCCACCTCGAAGGCGCCCGCCGTCGGCTCTCCGTCGGCGCCGAGCCCGCTGACGTAGAGGGGGTGGTCGGCCATGGCGGTGAGCACCCAGACGACCGCGAGGGCACCGAGGACGAGGGCGGACCCGGTGAGGGCCAGGAGCGCCTCAGCGCGGGAGGAGCGCGCTGGCGCGTTGCCGGGAGCGGCGTCGCGCGGTGCCGCGAGGGGCGCAGAGGGCATCCCCCGACGGTAGGCACCTGCGGCGCGCAGCATGTCCTGCCTCGGGCGCGCCTCGTGGCGCAGCGCCTCCTCCTCGAGGACGAGGCCGCGGCCCCGCAGGAGGCATCGGTGCTAGACACGGTCCATGACCGACGTCACAGCCCCCGCCCCCGTCATCACCGTCGGCGCGTACCTGGCGCACCGGCTCGTGCAGCTGGGAGCCCCCCACGTGTTCGGCCTCCCCGGCGACTTCAACCTCAGCCTGCTCGACGAGATGCTCACCGTCCCCGGCGCCGTGTGGGTGGGCACCACCAACGAGCTGAACGCCGCCTACGCCGCCGACGCCTACTCGCGCACCGTCCGCGCGCCCGCGGCGCTGGTCACGACCTACGGGGTCGGTGAGCTCTCGGCGATCAACGGCGTCGCGGGGAGCTTCGCCGAGGACGTCCCGGTCGTGCAGGTCACCGGCATGCCGGCCACCTCCCAGCGCGAGGGCGCGGCGCTGCTGCACCACACCCTCGTGGACGGCGACTTCGACCACTTCGTGCGGGCCTACAAGGAGGTGGTGGGGACCTCCACGGTGCTGCGCGAGGAGGACGCCACCCTGCAGATCGACCGCACGCTGCGCGCCGCGCTCGAGTTCTCCAAGCCCGTCTACCTCGGCATCCCCTCCGACGTCGCGACCGCCGAGGTCTCCTCCGCGGCGCTGGCCACGCCCCTGGTCGCGTCGGCATCGGACCCCGCGGCGCTCGCCGGCTTCCGCGAGGCCTTGACGAGGGCGCTCACCGGCGCCGAGCAGGTGACGGTCCTCGCCGGCACCCAGGTCCACCGTCGCCGCGCGGAGGACCGCCTGGTCGACGTGGCGAACCGCTCCGGGGTCCGCGTGGCGACCCTGGCGGGCGCCAAGGCGATGCTGCCCGAGGACCACCCGGCCTCGATCGGCACGTACATGGGCGCCATGACCACCTCCCCCGCGGTGCGCACCGCCGTGGACACCGCGACGCCCCTGGTCCTGGCCGGCACGGTGTTCTCCGACGTCCTCACGGGGCTGTTCTCCCACCGCTTCGACGCCCTGTCGGCGATCGAGGTGAGCATCAACCACGCCAGGGTCGGTCGGGCGTTCTTCGACGGGGTGCACCGGGCTGACGGCCTCGCGGCGCTGGACGAGGTGCTGGCTGTGCGCGAGCGCCCAGCGGTGAGCCCGATGCAGGCGCCGCCCGCCGCGGACAGGACGCCGGTGGGCGAGCACGACGCCCTCACCCAGGAGGAGCTGTGGGCCGCGCTCCAGGCGTGGCTGCCCGGCGGGGCCATCACCATCGCGGACGCGGGCACGGCCCTCTACGGCGCGCTGAGCCTGAAGATGCCCGAGGGCACCGACCTGCTCGTGCAGCCCATCTGGTCGGCCATCGGCTTCACCCTCCCCGCCACCCTCGGCACCTGCCTGGCGGCGCCGGACCGCCCGAGCATCCTCTTCATCGGTGACGGCGCGGCGCAGCTGACCGTGGCCGAGCTGGCGACGATCTGGCAGCGCGGCCTGGCCCCGATGATCGTGCTCATCGACAACGCCGGGTACACCATCGAGCGGGTCATCCAGAGCCCGCGGGCGGTCTACCAGGACGTCACGGCGTGGGACTGGACGGCGCTGCCCGCCGCCCTGGCCCCCGAGGTGGACGTGCTCACCGCGAGCGCCAGCACGCCGGCAGAGCTCGCGTCGGCGCTGGCCGACGCCCGCGAGGCGCTGGGCGTGCGCCCCGTCCTGCTGCGGGTGGTGACCGGACCCGACGACGAGCCGCCGCTGCTCACCGCGCTGGGCGAGAGCGTGAAGGCCTCCCTGGCGGGCTGAGCACCGGGCCGCCGGGTCCCGTCGGGTCCCGCTAGGCGGTGGCGGGCACGGCGGCGGTGTCCGTCGGGGCGACGCTCACGGCGCGCGGCGTCACCACCCACTGCTGCTGGCCGAACAGCTCGCGCAGGTGGGCGACCCGCACGCCGACGTTCTTGAACTCGGAGTAGACGCTGAGGCCGAGGACGAGGAAGGCGAACCACCAGGCCCGGTGGGCCCGGACGGAGGGGTGCGCCACGTGGTGGCCGATGACCAGCTGGGCGATGCCGCTGGACGCCATGACCAGGGTGGTGGCCACGAGCAGCGGCGCGAACCAGGCGAGGTCCACGGCCGGGTGCAGGAGGGCGAAGGCGACGAGCGGCACGATCTGCATGCTGATCCACGGAGCGACCTGGCTCCACCCGAGCAGGGCGACCATCCCGGCCCGCTGACGGAGGCTCAGCGCGGTGTCGGTGACGAGGCCCCGCAGGCGGACGATGGCGACCTGGTGCCAGCCCTGGGCCCAGCGCAGGCGCTGGCGCCACAGCGCCTTGACCGTGGTGGGAGCGAGCTCGGTGGAGACCAGGCCCGGGTCCGAGGCGATGCGCAGGCCGGAGCGGACCGCGCGGATGGCGGAGTCGATGTCCTCGGTGAGCATCTCCTGGCGGAAGCGGGTCGTGCGCAGCGCCTCGGTGCGCCAGTAGCCGTTGGACCCGCCGAAGATGCCGAAGCCGTGGAGCCGGGCGCGACCGGGGTGGCTCACGCCGTAGATGAGCTCGAACTCCGTCGCCACCGTCGCGGAGACCGGTGATGAGGCACCGTTGCGCACCACGCATCGCCCCTGGACCACGTCGTAGCCGTTCTCGAGCCAGCCGGCGGCGCGGGCGAAGGAGCCGGGGGCGGGCTCGTGGTCGGCGTCGAAGATCCCGACCACGTCGCCCTGCACGTGGCCGAGGGCGGCGTTGACGTTCTGCGCCTTGGAGGTGCTGCCCTCGACCTTGAGCAGCTGGAGCCGCGGCTCACGGGCGGCGAGGGCCTCGAGGCGGTCCTCTACGGGCAGGCGGTGCGGGGTGTTGTAGGCGAGGAGCACCTGCAGGCCGCCGGGGTGCTCCTGGGCGAGGTGCACCGCCAGGGTCCCCTCGATGGTGGCGGCCTCGTTGGGCAGGAACGCGGCGATCACGGCCGTGGCGGACGTGGTGGGCGACGCGGACGGCGCGACCGTGGGCTCGACGGCCCTCAGGCTCTCCGCCCACACCATCACCGCGGTCGCCAGCGTGGCGACGACCACGAGGAGGTAGGCCGCGGGGCTGACGTCGACGCCCAGTCGCCACGCGAGCTCGTAGAGGGCCAGCGGGACGCCCCACCCGAGAGCGAAGGTGGCCACGACGAGGAGCCCGGTGGTGGACAGCCTGCGGCGCGCGCGTCGCGGGGCGGTGATCTCCTCGTCCACCGTCGAGGGGTCCGCGGCGTCGCCGACGCGCGGCACCAGGTCCATCGTCGACGCCGAGGCGTCGGTGCCGCGACGGGCCCGGGCCAGCACCTGCCCGCCGTCGGTGGCGCCGGCCAGCGGCGCGAGGCCCACGGCGAGGGTGAGGTGGACGTGCTCGTCGCCGATGGGGAGGGGCGTGGTCGCCAGGGTCGCGGCGAGCTCGGCGAGCCGCCGCCGGGCCCGCAGGATCTCGCCGCTGGGGACGAGGACGAGGAGCTCGTCGCCGTCGACCGACAGCACGGTCGGGCGGGCGCTGACCCGGGCCACCATCGAGGCGATGGCGTTCAGCAGACGAGAGACCTCGGCCGGGCCGTGGTGCTCGCGCAGGCGGGACAGCTCCACGGGGCGCAGGCAGGCGAGCACGCCGGCGTCGCGGCGCTGGCGGGGCAGCACCAGTCGCAGGTGGTCCGCGAGCGCCGCCCGGTCGACGACGAGGCACAGCAGCTCGTCGGGCTGCTCGTGGTCGAGGGCGGTGAGGTCGAGGACGGTGAGGTCGACGTCGGTGACGTCGAGCTCCGGTGCGGTGGTCTCGCTGATGCTCATGGGCCTCTTCCTGACGACGGACGGGTGGTCGTCGTCAAGGTCCACGGACCTTGACGATCACGTCATCGGGATGCGCCGACCGTAGACGCTCCGTGGCTGGATCGAGTCAGTCAGCGGTGGTTTGTGAGGTCTGTCTCGCTATCCAGTGACGTTGAGCTGACACTCCGTGACTCAGTTCGCCCGGTAGAGACGGAGGTCGACCAGGGACCACCAGTGCCGGCTGCTCCCGGTGCTGGCCACCCGGAGGTGGCGGGCGCGCACCTCCCCGACGTCCACGCTCGTCAGCTGCCCGGCGCTCGCGCCCTCGGCCACCTGGCGCCACCGTTCGCCGTCGTCGCTCACGCTCACCGCGAAGGACGCGGCGCCGTCGCCGGTCCACCCCCCGCTGTCGAGGGCGACGCGGGAGAACCGACGGGGCCCACCGAGGTCGACGTCGACGTGCTGGCCGGGCACCTGGGCGCTCCCGCTGGTCCAGCGCGTCGAGGAGTCGTCGTCGACCAGCGCCGCAGCAGACCCCTCGCCCCGCGGTTCCGTGGTCGCCGTCGCGCCCTCCAGGGGGACCGCGACCACGCCGGGCCCGCCCGCCGCGGAGGCCGGCCAGGTGAAGGTGGCGAGCGCACCGGCGGGCAGGGAGTAGCCGAAGGAGGACTCCCCCACCGCCACGGTGAAGGGCGCCGCGCCGTCGCCCTGGTTGTGGACCACCAGGGCGGTCGACCCGTCGGGGTTGGTGAAGGCCGCGTCGGCGACCTGCCCGTTGCCGGCCGTGGTGCCGAACGAGGAGCTGGCCACCCGCCGCGCCCCGGGCACCACGAACTTCGAGAGGTGGGCGAGCGTGTAGTACTCGGCGGTGCGCGTGAGGCTGCCGTCGTCGTGGACGGTGAGCAGGCCGGTGCAGGTGCCGCACCCCCCGAGGTGGGGCCCGTTCCGGTCGTCGAGGGCGATGTTCCAGCCCACCACGGACCTGGCCCAGGCGCGCGTGCTCCCGATGGTGAGCATCCGGGCCTGCCAGTCGAGGGTGTCGGCGAAGACCTTCTCCTCCGCGTCGCCGCGGGTGTGCGAGCCGGAGCACTCGGTGCACCACACCCCCTTGTCGGGGAAGGCCTCGTGGAGGTCGGCCATGGCGGAGGGGTCGCCGGCGTAGGCGTGGAAGGCGGTGCCGGCGAGCCAGCGCCCTGCCGGTCCCTCGAGCAGCCGCGCCGGGTAGTCGTCCTCCAGCGGCCGGGCGCCGGTCGCCGCGGCGGCGTCGGCGCGGTGCACGGCCCAGTTGTGGTCGAAGCCGAGGATCCCCACGCCCGGGCACGCCTCGTCGAGCAGGGGCCCGAGGGCCTCGATCACCTCGGCCTGCTGCGCCGCCGGCATGACCGCGGCGGGGTAGTCGTCCGGCTCGCGCGCCTGGGGCTCGTTCTGCACCGACAGGTAGTCCACCGGCACCCCCGCGTCGGCGTAGGCCTGCGCGAACCGCACCAGGTACCGGGCGTAGGCGTCGACCACCTCGGGGTCGTCCTCCAGCTGCCCACCGACCAGGGAGCCGGAGGTCTTCATCCACGCCGGCGGGCTCCAGGGGGTCCCCATGACGCGCAGGTCCGGGTTCAGCTCCCTCGCGCGCCGGAGCAGCGGCAGCACCTGCTGCTCGTCGCGGGCGATGGAGAAGCGCTCCAGCGCGAGGTCGGTGCTCCCGGGAGGGGCGTCGTCCAGGCTGTGGTGGCGCTCCGCCGCGGTGAAGTCGGACGAACCGATCGGCTGGCGCAGGAACGACAGGCCGATGCCGTCCACCGGGTCGAACAGCTCGCGCACCACCGCGTCGCGCGCGTCGGCGTCGAGGCGGTGCAGCACCTCGGCGGAGGAGTCCGTCATCGAGGCACCGAAGCCGTCCATCTGCTGGAGCTCCTGCTGCGGATCGACCACGACGGTCGGCGCACCGGGGTCGGCCGGGGTCCCGAAGCGCACCGGGTCGCGCCGGTGCAGCAGCTCTGAGCGGTCCGGGGTGGTCACCCACACCTGGACCGCGGACTGCCTCTCCGGAGCAGCGTCCCGAACGAGGGGTGTCGAGGCGCTCAGGGGTTCCACCCGTGAAGCATCCCGCCGGCACGTCGTCGCCGTCGTCGCGTCCCCGCCCCGGACCACGACCGCCACGACCGCGGCCACCCCGAGCAGGACCATCGCGACGGCCAGGGCCGTCCAGCGAGCCGGCCGCCGGCGCGGACGCGACGCGCGGCGACGGGCCCTCAACGGCACGGCTGGCGGCTGGCCTTCACACCGGCGACGGTACGCCCGGCGGGCGGGGCGACGTTCGCCCCGCCGCCGTCACCACCGGGAGGTACGGGCGTAGGGCAGGAGCACGGACAGCGCCCGGAGCGGGCGCTCGACCACGAAGAAGCCCGCCGTCCCGATCGCCACCGCGGCCGCGACCAGCACGAGCACCACGAACACCAGGCTCTGGTCCCCGGAGACCACGCCCCAGTGCTCCATGAGCAGCAGCGCGGGCTCGTGCCAGAGATAGACGCTGAAGCTGATGGTCCCCGCGTACACCAGCGCCGGCCACGCCCACAGCCGGTTGATCCCCCGGCCTGCGGGGCGCAGCAGGCTGGCGAGCAGCATCGCGGCGAAGACCAGCGTCATGAGGTCGTGGACGGCCATGGTGGCGCCGCGGCCGGGCAGGACGGTCTCGGAGTCCCAGGTCGCCAGGGCGACGAGCGCCGCGAACGGCCCGACGTCGAGCAGCGCCCCGAGGACGCGGCCGCGGACCACCGGACGGCGCAGGATCAGCGCCAGGCCCATGAACATGCCGACGCCGAACGCGGGCATCTGCGCGGCGGGGCTGAACCAGACCGCCCAGTCGTCCCCGGCCGCCCCCGAGGCGCGCACGGCCCACACCTGGTAGGCGATGCCGCCGACGACGAGCAGGGCGGGCAGGACGCTGAGCACGGCCAGGCGGGCCGGGCGCCCGAGCGGGGCGCACCACCGCTGCACGGGCCGCCAGGCCAGCGCCAGCACCGCGTAGAAGCAGACCTCGGTCGTCATCGTCCAGGCGGGGCCGATCGTCCAGAAGATGCGCTGCGTGTCGAACCCGTGCGTGAACGTCAGATGCTCGAGCAGGTCGCGCCAGTCGCCGGGGAAGGAGGGGTTGCGGGCCACCCACACGACGACGATCGCCACCCAGTAGGCCGGCAGCACCCGGACCAGGCGGCGCTGCAGGAAGTCGCCGGTGGTCCCGGCGGACCGGCCGTCGAGGACGCGGCGCGCGAAGCTGGCGTAGAGCAGGTAGCCGGAGGTGATGAAGAACCAGCTCACCGCCCACTCCACGGTGGAGACCAGCCCGTCGACGAGCTCGCTGCTCGCGGACCGCTGGCCCGAGCCGGTGAACTGCCAGGCGTGGAAGACGACGATGCCCAGGAGGACCGCGCCGCGCATGCCCTGCACCGCCGGGTCGAAGCCGCGGCGGGCGGTGGGAGCCGGCACCGAGGGGCTGGCGCGGGTCGTCGCAGGACCGGGCGCGGGCGCCGGGTGCTGCAGGGTCTGGTGGTCAGGGCTCACGGGGTGGTTCCTCACGACGGCTGCGGGGTCTTCGCGAAGGACCGCGCCCGCCGCGGTCACGCCGTCGGGACGGTCAGTACCGTATACGGACAATTGCTCTGCGTGAGAAGTCCGGCAAAAGAGTGACATGGCACTCCGTGGTGCTAGGCGACGGCGACCTCCCGGCCCAGCCGCACCGCCAGGTACGGCGCCGTGACGCTGGCGGCGTCGCCCGCCACCTCCTCCGGGGTCCCCGCGGCGACGACGCGCCCTCCGCCGTCGCCCCCGGACGGCCCGAGGTCGATGACGTGGTCGGCGCCGGCGACGACGTCCATGTCGTGCTCGACCACCACCACGGTCGCGCCCTCGTCCACCAGGGCGTGCAGCTGCTCGACGAGGCGCTCGACGTCGGCCGGGTGCAGTCCGGTGGTGGGCTCGTCGAGGAGGTAGAGCGTGTGGCCGCGGCGCGCCCGCTGGAGCTCGGTGGCGAGCTTGATGCGCTGGGCCTCCCCGCCGGAGAGCTCCGGGGCGGGCTGCCCGAGGCGCAGGTAGCCCAGACCCACCTGCTGGAGCACCTCCAGGCGGCGGGCCGCGGCGGGGACGTCGGCGAGGAAGCCACGCGCGGCGTCGACGCTGAGCGCCAGGACCTCACCGACGTCCTTGCCCCGGTAGGTGACCTCGAGGGTCTCGGGGTTGTAGCGCGAGCCGTGGCACGTCGGGCAGGGGGCGTAGCTGCCGGGGAGGAACAGCAGCTCGACGGAGACGAAGCCCTCGCCCTGGCAGGTCTCGCAGCGGCCGCCCTCGACGTTGAAGGAGAAGCGCGAGGCGGTGAAGCCCCGCTCCTTCGCACCGTCGGTGGCCGCGAAGGTCTTGCGCACGGCGTCGAACAGCCCGGTGTAGGTGGCCAGGTTGGACCGGGGGGTGCGCCCGATCGGCTTCTGGTCGACCTGCACGAGGCGGTCCAGGGCCTCCAGGCCCTCGATGCTGCGGATGCTGGTGGCGGGTGCCGGTTCGTCGTCGGCCTCGCCGGCCGGCTCGGGGGCGGTGTGGCTGCTGGGCGCGCTGGCGCCGCGCACGTGCTCGGCCACGACGTCGCCGAGCACCCGGGAGACCAGCGTCGACTTCCCCGACCCGGAGACGCCGGTGACCGCGGTGAGCACCCCGAGCGGGACGTCCACGTCGAGGTCGTCCAGGTTGTTGGCGCTGACCCCGCGCAGCCTCAGCCACCCGCGGGGCCGGCGGCGCGCGTGCCCGGGCCGCGAGGCTGCGCCGTCACCGTCACCGTCACCGTCACCGTCGCCGTCGCCGTCGCCGCGGAAGAGGAACTCCGCCGTCACTGACCGCGTGAGCCCCGCCAGCCCGGACGGCGGCCCGCTGTAGAGCACCTCTCCCCCGCCGTCACCGGCCAGCGGCCCGACGTCGACCAGCCAGTCGGCGCTGCGCGCGACGTCCATGTCGTGCTCCACGACCAGGACGGAGTTGCCGGAGGCCTTCAGGGCCGCGAGCACCTCCAGCAGCGGCTCGGCGTCCGCCGGGTGCAGGCCCGCCGACGGCTCGTCGAGGACGTAGACCACGCCGAACAGCCCAGACCGCAGCTGGGTGGCGATGCGCAGGCGCTGCATCTCCCCCGAGGACAGCGTGGGGGTCGCCCGCCCGAGGCTGAGGTAGCCCAGGCCCAGCTCGAGGAGCACCTCCAGGCGCCGCAGGAGGTCGCTGGCGATGGTCACCGCCACGTCGGTGCCCTCGCCCGACGTCGCGTCCCCGAGCGCGGGGGTGGGGTCGGTGATCCCCGCGGTGGGGCGCAGCGCGTCGGCGAGGGAGGCCATCGGGGCGTCGTTCAGCGCGGCGATGCTCTGCCCGGCGAAGGTGACAGCGAGCGCGCCGGGCGTCAGGCCGCTCCCGGCGCACACGGGGCAGGGACCGGTCTGGGTGAACCGCAGCGCCCGCGCCCGCATCGTCGGGCTCTGCGAGCTGGACAGGGTGTGCATCACGTGGCTCTTCGCGCTCCAGAACCGGCCGCGGTAGGGCTTCTCGATGCGGTCGCGCTTCGGGGTCACCTGCACCACCGGCTGCTCCTCGGTCCAGAGGATCCACTCGCGGTCCGCGGCGGGGAGGTCGCGCCACGGGGTGTCGACGTCGTAGCCGAGGTGGACGAGGACGTCGCGCAGGTTCTTGCCCTGCCAGGCGCCGGGCCACGCCGCGACGGCGCCGCCCCTGATGCTCAGGGAGGGGTCGGGCACGAGGGAGTCCTCGGTGACGTCGTGGACCACGCCGATGCCGTGGCACCGCGGGCACGCCCCGACGGCGGTGTTGGAGGAGAAGGAGTCCGAGTACAGCCGCTCCGTGACGCCGCGGGGGTAGGTGCCCGCCCGGGAGAAGAGCATGCGCAGCGAGTTCGACAGCGTGGTGACCGTGCCGACGGTGGACCGTGAGCTGGAGGCCCCGCGGCGCTGCTGGAGGGCGACGGCCGGGGGCAGGCCGCTGATCTCGTCGACGTCGGGGTTGCCGCCGGACTGGATGAGCCGGCGGGCGTAGGGCGCCACGGACTCGAGGTAGCGGCGCTGGGCCTCGCCGTAGATCGTGCCGAACGCCAGCGAGGACTTCCCCGAGCCGGAGACGCCGGTGAAGACGACGATCGCGTCGCGGGGGACGTCGACGTCGACGTCGCGGAGGTTGTTCTCACGGGCCCCACGGACGCTGATGAAGCCGTCGCGCCCGGAGGCGCTCAGGAGGGACGGGGGAAGGGGTTCGGGCACCACTGGAACGCTAACGGCGTGGGTCCGGGCCGACCAGAGCGGTCGACCCACTGAGAGATGCAGCTATGTGAAAAATCGCATCATCACGCTATCGTTGATGCATGAGGACCACCGTCGACCTGCCACCCGACGTCCACCAGCTCGCGACAGCCATCGCCGCCAGCTCCGGGACGACCTTCAGCGTCGCGGTCACCCGGCTCCTGCGCTCGGCCATGGCAGCTCCGGCGGCGTCGCGCATCACCGTCGACGCCGAGACCGGTTTTCCCCTGTTCTCCAGCGGCCGGCCCGTGACGGGCGACGACGTCCGCGCCATGGACGACGAGGAGTGATCGCGCTTCTGGACGCGAACGTGCTCATCGCGCTGACGGACGTGGACCACGTCCACCACGGCGCCGCGCGACGGTGGCTGACGGCGTGGGACGGGAAGGTCGCCACGTGCCCCATCACCGAGGGAGCCCTGGTGCGGTGGGTCTTGCGCGGAGGCGGCACCGCCGATGACGCGCGCGAGGCGCTGGAGGTCCTGCAATCTTCCGACCGTCACGAGTTCTGGCCCGACGCCCTGCCCTTCCGCGAGGTCGCGCTGCACGGCGTGGTCGGGCACCGCCAGGTCACCGACGCGTACCTCGCCGCCCTGGCCAGGTCGCGCGGGGGCCGGCTCGTGACGCTGGACCGATCCCTGGCCCACCTCCACGCCGACGTGGCGGTGCAGGTGGACGTCCCCGGCTGACGTCCGGTGATTCTTGGCTCCAGAGGCGGACAGCCGGCCCTCAGAGGGGGACGGGCTGCGGCTCGGGAGCGAGCCGCGCGGGCCGGCGGCCGTAGGCGAGGCGACGCAGCAGCGCCTCAGCCGGCCCGCTGCGCCCGGCCGACCGCAGCCCCACCGCGAGCGCCACCGTCACCAGCCACACCCCGACCGCCCAGAGCGCGACGACCGACGTCGACAGGCCCACCCCGAGCCCGCCCACCCACGGCGCCAGCGGCAGCACGAACAGCACCGACTGCGCGAGGTAGCAGGTCAGCGAGCGCGCGCCCACGGCCTGGGAGCCGCTCAGCAGGACCCGGACCGCCCGGCCGCCCGTCGTCCGCGCGGGCCCGCCCGTGGCCACGACCACGAGGGCCACCAGCGCCACGAACGCCGCGCCGCCGAGGACGCCGGTCGCGGCGTGGAGCCCCCCGGCCAGCCCGACCACGGCGGTGCGCCGCAGCAGCGTGAGGTGGTCCTGCGGGCGCTCCAGCACCCGGCGCCGCGCCGCCCACACCCCCAGGAGCACCGCCGACAGGATCGTGGCGACGAGGACGGGCGAGCCCACGAGGGGTGCGAGGACCGCGCCCGCCCGCAACAGCAGGATGTGCGCTGCTCCGAGAACCCCAGCCAGAGCCAGCGGCGCACGAGCACCCCGCGGGCGGTCGGCCACGACGCACCGGCGGCCTCCTGGCGCCGCAGGATCATCACCGCGCCGTAGCCGAGCATCAGCGCGAACGCCGGGAGGGTGCGCCGGTCCACGAGCAGGGCGATCGCTGTGTTGACGGCCGTGTCCAGCCCGGACCCGTCCAGCGGGCGCAGGCCGGGCCCGTTCGGCCCGCTGGTCACGTGGAAGACGCTGTTGGCCAGGGCGATCCCCAGCAGCGCCAGGCCCCGGGCGGCGTCGGGCGCGAGCGAGCGCTGCGTCGGGGCGACGGGACCGGCGTCGTGGACCATGTGCCCGGAGGCTGGCCGCGCGGCCCGCCGTCTCTGGCAGCCTCGGTCCATGCCCGCTCCTCCGTCGTCCCAGCCGTCCTCGAGCCTGACGTCCACGACCATCACCACCCCCGGACTCGTCCTGGTCGAGCACGAGCTGACCGTGCCCCTGGACCACGCGGACCCGGGCGGGGAGACCATCACCGTCTTCGCCCGCGAGGTCGCCGACCCGGACGGGCGCGAGCGCCCGTTCCTCGTCTACCTCCAGGGCGGCCCCGGGTCCGAGGCGCCGCGCCCCACCGGCGCGCCGACGACGCCGGGGTGGGTGGGCCGGGCGCTGACCGACCACCGCGTGCTGATGCTGGACCAGCGCGGCACCGGGCGCTCCACCCCCGTCGGCGACCTGGCCGGGATGACCCCCCGGGAGCAGGCGACCTACCTCACGCACTTCCGGGCGGACGCGATCGTCGCCGACGCCGAGCTGTTCCGTGCCGCCCTCGGCGTGGACCGCTGGAGCGTGCTGGGCCAGTCCTTCGGCGGGTTCTGCTCGCTGCACTACCTGTCCGTGGCGCCGGACTCCCTGGCGGCGGCGTACTTCACGGGCGGGCTGCCGCCGATCGGTCGCCACCCCGACGAGGTGTACGCCGCGACGTGGGCGCTGCAGCGCGAGCGGGTCGAGAGGCACTACGCGCGCTACCCCGGCGACCGCGAGCGCTTCCTCGCGCTGCACGCCCGCGCCGAGCGGGAGCCCCTCGACGTGCCCGGGGGCCCGCTCACCGCCCGGATGCTGCGCTTCGCCGGTCACCGCCTGGGGATGAGCGACGGCTCGGCGCTCCTGCACGCCCTGCTGGAGCGCCCCGTCGACTCCCCCGCGCTGCGCTGGGACGTCGCGGACCCCATGGGCTTCTCGCGCAACCCGCTGTACGCGGTGCTGCACGAGTCCAGCTACGCCGACGGCGCGACGACGGCCTGGTCCGCGGACCGCACGCGCCCGGCGGCCTTCGACGACGACCCGTCGCTGCTCTTCGGCGAGCACCTCCACCCGTGGGTTCTCGACGACGTGCCCGCGCTCGCCCCGCTCGCCGACGCCGGGCGCCTGCTGGCCGACCACCCGTGGCCCTCGCTCTACGACGCCGACGTCCTGTCGCGCAACGAGGTGCCGGTCGCTGCAGCGGTCTACGCCGACGACCCGTACGTCACGACGCCCTTCTCGATGGAGACCGCTGCCGCCGTGCGCGGGGCCCGGCCGTGGCTGAGCAACGAGCACCTGCACAACGGTCTGCGGGCCGACGGGGCGCGCGTGCTGGACCGCCTCATCGCCATGGCCAGCGGGCGGGCCTGAGCGGGGCCGACCGGCGCGACGCGTGAGGGCGGCGTCACGAAGATCGTGTTGCAGGCCGCGCCGAGATCGGGTCCGATGACGCCATGGACCTCTCCTTCGCGGCCTCAGAGTTCCCCCCTCTGGCTCTGGGCTTCTTCGGTCTCGGGACCACCTACCTGGTCTGGGGACCGCAGGAGCTGTTCGGGTATCCGCCACGTGACGCCGCGGTGGACCGGGCGATGGGCTTCTGGGGCATCTGGCTGGCCGGCTTCTGCCAGCTCATCACCGGGGTGGTCCTCTTCGTGGGGCTGGCGTGGTTCCAGGTCTTCACCGACGACCCTCCGCTGTACATGGCCGCGCTGGCCTTCTCCGCGTACGGCATCCACTGGTTCGTCCTCGGCTGGAACCGCTACCGCGGCAACGACCCCCGCACCAACGCCGGGATGTCGGTGGCGTTCATGGTGCTCTCGTTCCTCGGGTCCTTCGTGTTCTTCTCCTCCGGGGGCTGGCCCGTCGGGGTGCTGTTCGCCCTGCTGTTCGCGGTCTACCTCAGCGAGCTCTTCGCGGCGGTGGGCGCGCCGGCCGCCGAGCGGGTGCTGGGCCTCTTCCACACCGTGACCGGTGTCTGGCTGATGTACCTCGTGAGCGCCGTGGTGCTGGACCTCACGCTCGGATACAGCTGGCCCAGCTGAGCCGGCCGGGCCTGCTCAGGCTCGCTGGTCCGTCCCTGCCACGGCGGAGGTTCAGCCCAGCTTGACGAGCCCCTTCTTGATCTGCCGGGCGGCCTGCGCGATGCGCTGCTCGTTCTCGATGAGGGCGAAGCGCACGTAGTCGTCGCCCTGGGGCCCGAAGCCCACGCCGGGGGAGACCGCGACGTCGCACTCGTTGATGATGAGCTTGGCGAACTCGATGGACTTCATCTCCGCGGAGGGCTCGGGGATCTTGGCCCACGCGAACCTCGTCCCGCGGGGCTTCGGCACCTCCCAGCCGGCGCGCGAGAGCCCCTCGATGAGGGCGTTGCGGCGCGACTGGTAGATGTCGGAGACCTCCCGCGGGTAGTCCAGCTCCTCGTTGAGCACCACGGTGGCGGCGATCTGGATGGGCTGGAACGTCCCGTAGTCCAGGTAGCTCTTCAGCTTGGCGAGGGCGCCGACGACCTCGCGGTTGCCGACGAGGAAGGCCACCCGCCAGCCGGCCATGGAGTACGACTTCGTCATCGAGTACAGTTCGACGGCCACGTCCTTGGCGCCCTCACACTGCAGGATCGACGGGGGCTCCCACCCGTCGAAGGTGGTGTCGCCGTAGGCGAAGTCGTGGACGAGCACCACGTCACGCTCGCGCGCCCAGTCCACGAGGCGCTGCAGGTCCTCGAGCTCGACGGTCGCGGTGGTGGGGTTGTGCGGGAAGCTGAGCACGACGACGCGGGGCTTGGGCCAGCCGAACTCCCACGCCTTCATGACGTTGTCGACGTAGTCGTGCGCGACGCCGTCCTCGTCGGTGGGGCCGATCGGCACCTGGCGGGCGTCGGCACCGGCGAAGTACGGGCCCCAGATGTGGATGGGGTAGCTCGGCGAGGGCACCAGCGCGGCGTCGCCGGCCTGCAGCAGCACCCACATGAGGTGGCTGAACCCCTCCTTGGCGCCGATGACGTTGAGCACCTCGGTCTCGGGGTCCAGCTGTACCCCGAAGCGCGTCTCGTAGCGCCGCGCCACGGCCTCCCGCAGCTTGGGCAGGCCGCGCGAGGAGGAGTAGCGGTGGTTGCGGGTGTTGTGGGCCGCCTCGCTCAGCTTCTCCACCGCGCTGGCGGGCGAGGGGAGGTCGGGGTTGCCGAACCCCAGGTCGATGACGTCCCTGCCCGCACGCCTGGCCTGGATCTTGAGACCGTCGATGATCGTGAAGACGTAGGGCGGCAGCCCCTCGATGCGCCGAAACTCCATCCGGGCAGCGTAGACGGACGGCGGCGCACCCCGCGTCACCCTCGGGCAGCGACCGCCAGCTCGTACAGAGCCCGCTTCTGCAGGCCGTCCCGCTCGGCCACGATCGCGACGGCGTCCTTGAGGCGGGTGCCCCCGGAGACCAGCGCCAGCACCTCGGTCACGCGCTCCTCGGGACGCACCGCGACCTTGGGGGCGCCGGCGACCACGAGGGTCACCTCGCCGATCTTCGCCAGGCCCGACGCCCACTCCCCCAGCGCGGCCACCCCGCCGCGGCGCACCTCCTCGTAGGTCTTCGTCAGCTCACGGCACACCGCGGCCGGGCGGTCCTCACCGAAGGCCTCCGCCATCGCGGCGAGGCTGTCGGCCAGGCGGTGGGGGGCCTCGAAGAAGACCATGGTCCGGCGCTCGTCGGCCAGGGCCCTCAGCGTGGAGGACCGCTCGCCGGCCTTGCGCGGGAGGAAGCCCTCGAAGCA
>JBBSRD010000024.1:0-15640 GCA_038243415.1 Actinomycetales bacterium
CAGCCGTAGCGCAGCCGCGGGAGCTCCTGCTCGGGGTCGGCGCGGGCGGCCTCGAGCAGCGCCATCCACATGGTCGGGACGCCCATCATGATCGTGGCTCCCTGCGCCACCATCGTCGCGAGCGCGGTGGCGCCGTCGAACCTGGGGACCATCACCAGGCGGGCCCCGGCGCGGAACGAGCAGTTCATCGCGCACGTCTGGCCGAAGGTGTGGAAGAGCGGCAGCGCGCCGAGCACCACGTCGTCGGGGCGGATGTCAAAAGCGTTGACGAGCAGGGCGTTGACCTGCTCGACCAGCGCGAGGTGGCAGCCCTGCGCGCCCTTGGGCTCACCGGTGGTCCCGGAGGTGTAGAGGATCGTCGCCGTCTGACCCGGGTCGCACGGGACGTACGCGTCGATCGGCTCGCTCTGCGCCGCCAGCACGGTCAGGGAGCGGACCTCGCCGTCGGGCGCGAGGACGCTCAGCAGCTCCACCCCGGCGCGCGAGGCCCCCTCGGCGCCGCCCGCGAGGAGCGGGCCCGCGCACACGAGCATCTGCGCGCCGCTGTCCTCAAGGGCGTAGGCGATCTCCCGGGCGGTGAGCAGGGCGTGCACGGGCACGACGGTCGCCCCGAGGGCCAGCACCGCGTAGTAGACGCGCGGGAAGTCCGCGACGTTGGGCACGAGCATCGCCACGCGCACCCCCGGGCCGACGCCGCGCTCGCGCAAGGCGCCCGCGTACCCGCGAGCCTGGTCCCAGAGCTGCGCATACGTGGTCTCCTCCTCCCCCACCACCACGGCGACCGAGGCCGGGTGGCGACGGGCGGACTCCGCGAGGATCGAGGCGACCGACAGGGTCGAGTGCGTCGCGGTCGGGGACGTCCTCGACCGAGACGGTGCGCTTGGACTGCCAGGTGAGGGCTCTCATGCCACCCATTCAGCCCTACGGAACCCGGTCCCGCCCGGTGTGGTGGTCCACGGGGTTACCGTTCCGGCACCGGTCGACGACGTCCGCGAGACCCCAGGAGGACTCCGTGCCCGAGCACAGCAGCTCACCCGCCCAGCCGCCCGCGACGCACTCGACGCTGTCCGTCGCCTCGATCCTCGCGGAGTCCGCCCGCCGCCACGCGGGCTCGGTCGCGGTGGTCGTGGGGGAGGAGCGCACGACCTATGCGCAGCTGTGGGACCAGGCGCGCGGCTACGCGGGCGCCCTGCGCGAGCGCGGCGTGGGCCCCGGGGTGCGGGTGGCGATGCTCGTGCCCAACGTCGCGGACTTCCCGCGCACGTACTACGCGGTGCTGGCGCTCGGGGCGACCGTCGTCCCCGTCCACGCCCTGCTCACCGCGCGGGAGGTCGCCTACGCCCTGACGGACAGCGGCGCGCAGGTGCTCGTGTGCGCGGGCCCGCTCCTGGCGGCCGGCGCCGAGGGGGCGTCGCGCGCCGGGGTGGAGCTGCTCTCCGTGCTCGCGCCCGACGGCGCCGTGCGCTCGCTGACCGCGCTGGCCGCGCAGAGCGAGCCGATCGACGCGTACGTCCCGTGCGACCCGGGCCAGACGGCGACGATCCTCTACACCTCGGGGACGACCGGTGAGCCCAAGGGCGCGCAGGGCTGCCACCTCGCGCTGGTCGAGCAGGTCAACGCCCTGCTCGTCAACGCCTTCGACATCCGCCCGGACGACGTGGTCCTCGGTGCCCTGCCGCTCTTCCACACCTTCGGCCAGACCTGCGCGATGAACGCCACGTTCCGTGCCGGGGCCAGCCTGGTGATGGTGCCCAGGTTCGACGGGGCGACCGCGCTGGCGACGATGGTGGCGCAGGGAGCAACCATCATGATGGGCGTCCCGACGATGTGGATGGCCCTGCTCGAGGCCGCCCGCGCCGACCCCGAGCAGGAGCTCCCGCGGCTGCGCTACGGCTGCTCCGGCGGGGCCGCGCTGCCCGTCTCGGTGATCGACGCCGTCCGTGAGACCTTCGGCATCGAGGTGTACGAGGGGTACGGGCTCACCGAGACCTCTCCCGTGGCGACCTTCAACCACGTGGGCACCCCGCCGCGCGCCGGCACCGTCGGCACCGCGATCTGGGGGGTCGACGTGGAGGCGGCGGACCCCGAGGAGACCGCCAGCACCCGGCTCCTGCCCCGCGGCGAGCTCGGCGAGCTGGTGATCCGCGGCCACAACCTCTTCACCGGCTACCTCAACCGCCCCGAGGCGACCGTCGAGGCCGTGGTGGACGGCTGGTTCCGCTCCGGGGACCTCGGGACCGTGGGTGAGGACGGCTACGTGACGATCGTGGACCGCACCAAGGACATGATCCTGCGCAACGGCTTCAACGTGTACCCGCGCGAGGTCGAGGAGATCCTCTCCGGCCACCCCGACGTGGCGCGCGTGGCGGTGTTCGGCCTGCCCGACGCCGTGCACGGCGAGGAGGTCGCCGCAGCGGTGGTGCTCGCTCCCGGCGCGACCGCCGACGCCGCCGCGCTGGGGGCCTACGCCGCGGAGCAGCTCGCCGCGTACAAGTTCCCGCGGCGCTTCGAGATCGTGGACTCCCTGCCGCTGGGGCCGAGCGGGAAGGTGCTCAAGCGCGAGCTGGTGGCGCGCTACTCCTGAGGTCTGGCGGGGCCGGCGCGAGGGAGGCGGCGCGCGACGCCGTGGGTCGTCACCGCGCCGTTCGCGCACCGCCGCGCGATCGGGGCAAGATCGAGCCCGCGTCGTGCCCTGCGACCGGCCACACCGACCCAGGCGCACCTGCTGAGCCCCGGAGACCCATGACCGCCACCGACCTGCCCGACCGTGCCCCGGGCTCGACCTGCCGCGTCCCCACGGTCTAGGCCGCCGGTCTCGACGTGATCCCCGAGAGCGAGCGCACCGGCGTCGCCCGCTCGCTCTTCTGGCCGTGGTTCGCCGCCAACGTCTCGGTGTTCGGGATCAGCTACGGCTCGTTCGTGCTCGGGTTCGGGATCTCGGCGGTGCAGGCGCTGGCGGTCGGGGTGGTGGGCACGGTGCTCTCCTTCGTGCTGTGCGGGCTGGTCGCGATCTCCGGCAAGCGGGGTTCCGCGCCGACGATGACGCTCTCGCGGGCGGTGTTCGGCGTGCACGGCAACCGGCTGCCCGCGGCGGTGTCCTGGATCCTGCTGGTGGGGTGGGAGACGGTGACGGTCTCCCTGGCGGTGCTGGCCACCGCCACGGTGCTCGCCGAGCTCGGCGTGGGCGGCGGCACGGGCACGAAGGTCGTCGCCTTCGCGGTGGTGGCGCCCCTCGTCGTCGCCGCGGGCGTGATGGGGATGGCCGCGATCGCGCGGGTGCAGAAGGTCATCACCGTGGTGGCCGGGGCGCTCACGGTCGTCTATGTCGTGCTCGTGGCCCCGCAGGTGGACCTGGCGGTCGTCGCCGCGCTGCCCGCCGGGCCCACCGCGGCGGTGGTGGGCGCGGCGGTGTTCATGCTCACCGGCTTCGGGCTGGGATGGGTGAACAGCGCCGCGGACTACCCCCGCTACCTGCCGCGGACCACCTCCTCGGCGTCGGTGACGGGGTGGACGACCTTCGGCGGGGCGGTCGGGCCGGTCGTGCTCGTGGTCTTCGGGGTGCTGCTCGCGGGCTCCTCGACGACGCTGTCCGCCGCGATCGGCGACGACCCCGTCGGGGCGCTGGCCACGCTGCTGCCCACCTGGTTCCTCGTCCCCTTCGCGCTGGTCGCGGTCCTCGGGCTGGTCGGCGGGGCGGTGCTGGACATCTACTCCTCCGGCCTCGCGCTGCTCGCCGTCGGCCTGCCGGCGCCGCGCTGGGCCGCCGCCCTGCTCGACGGGGTCCTCATGACGCTGGGCGTGGTCTACGTCGTGTTCTTCGCGTCCAGCTTCATCGGGCCCTTCCAGGGTTTCCTCATCACCCTCGGGGTGCCGATCGGCGCGTGGTGCGGGCTGGTGGTGGCTGATGTGGCGCTGCGCCGGCGCGACGACGACGGCGGCGACCTGTTCCGCCCGCGGGGGCGCTACGGCTCGGTGGACGCGCTGTCGGTGACCACCCTGGTGCTCGCCACGGCGATCGGCTGGGGGCTGGTGACGTCGAGCACCTTCACCTGGCAGGGCTACCTGCTCGGGCCGCTCGGTCTCGGGGGGGTGGACGGGGCGTGGGCGTCCGCCAACCTGGGCGTGCTCGCCGCGCTCGTGCTGGGCTTCGGCGCGGGCCTGCTGCGGCGCGGCGCGGTGCGCCGTCAGGAGGACGCAGCACCCTCGTCGCTGACGGCGTGGTGGTCGCCGGGGTGAGCGAGGCCGACCACGAGCGGGCCTTGACCGCGACGGCCCTCTACGACCCGCTGGTCCGCGCCGTCGACGCCGTGCCGGTCTGCCGGGCGCTCGCTGGAGGGGGGGTCAGGCCTCGTGCCAGCGCCTGAGCACGCTCCAGCACGGTGCGCACCGGCAGCCCCAGGGCTGTGGCGGCTGCTGCGGCGTCGGCGTGCTCGGGCTGGGCGGTGACCACGGCACCGTCGAGGTGGCCAAGCTTGACCGAGACCTCGTGGCCGCCCACGTCCACGGTGCGCGCCGTGCGCGGCAGGGCCCAGCGCACCGCTGCGTGGCAGCGCACCCCCAGCGTCGTGGTGTGGAGCACCAGCGCCGTGCGGGCCGCGGCCAGGGCGTCGGGCGGGGCCAGGGCGGTGACCACGTGCCCGGGGCGCCCGTGGCGCATCAGCACCGGCGCGGCCCACGCGTCGAGCGCGCCCGCGGCGTGGAGGGCGTCCAGCGCGTCGGGCCACAGGCGCGGGTCGAGGTCGTCGACGGTGGCCTCGAGCACCAGCAGGTCGTCCACGCGCCAGGCGGGGCTCCCGTCAGCGGTGCCCGACCCGCTGTCCGGCGCCGTGCTCGGTGCCCCGCTCGTTCCCGGCCCGGGACCGTCGCCGACCACGACGCGCAGCACGTTGGCCGCGCCCGGCGGGTCAGCGGTGCCGGCGCCGACCCCCACGGCCGCCACCGACAGGGCCGGGGTCGGTCCGAACCGGTCGGCCAGGCTCAGCAGCAGCGCCGCCCCGGTCGGCGTGCACAGCTCTCGCCCGGCCCCCGGCACGTCCTGCCCGGGGCCGGCGACCACCGGGGCACCGCTGCCCTCCAGCAGGGCGAGCACCGCGGGCACCGGGACGGGGATGGAGCCGTGGGCGCTGCGGGTGCGCCCGGAGCCCAGAGCGAGGGTGCCGACCACGACGTCGACCGGCGAGCCGCCGTCCTCCGAGCCGCTGCCGGGGAGCAGTCCCAGGTCGTGCAGCGCGGCGGCGCACCCGACCACGTCGGCGATGGCGTCGAGCGCCCCGACCTCGTGGAAGTGCACCTCGTCGACCGTGGAGCCGTGGACGCGCGCCTCGGCGGTGGCCAGGCGGGTGAAGACCGCGACGACGAAGACCTCCACCGACGGGGCCAGGGCGCCGGCCCGCACCAGGGCCAGCACGTCGCCGAGCCCGCGATGGGTGGCGGAGTCCGCGACGTCGACCACCGCCCGGGAGCAGCGCAGCCCGTGGCGGCGGGTGGCCTCGACGGTGACCGAGACCGCCTCGGGGGCCACCGCTGCGACCGCTGCACGCACCGCGTCCAGCGAGGCTCCGGCGTCCAGCAGCGCGCCGAGCAGCATGTCCCCGGCGGCACCGTCGGAGGCGTCGACCCACAGCGTCCTCACGAGCGGGCCTCCGTGCCCGCGGCCCCGCGCGCCAGGCCCACGGGGCGGGCGATCCGCGCCACCGCTACACCTGCGCCGTAGCCGTTGTCCACGCCCACGGCGGTGACGCCGGGGGAGCAGGAGACGAGCATCGCGGCGAACGCCGTGAGCCCCCCCATCGACCAGCCGTAGCCGGTGGAGGTCGGCACCGCCACCAGCGGCGCCTCGAGGAGGCCGGCGAGCACCGAGGGCAGGGCGCCCTCCATCCCGGCGACGGCGACCACCGCGTCCGCCTCGCGGATGCGCGGAACCTCCGCGAGCAGGCGGTGCAGCCCGGCCACCCCGACGTCGGTGACCAGCGCCGCGTGGACCCCGTGGGCGCGGGCGGTGCGCAGCGCCTCGGTGGCCACGGGCAGGTCGGAGGTGCCGGCGGCGACCACGACGACGGTGCCGGCGGGCTCCGGCAGCGGCCCGAGCAGCACGGTGGCGCTCACCTCGTCGACGTCCAGGTGCTCCTCGCCGGCGAAGGCCTCGCGGGCGGCGACCAGCGTCGGGGCGTCGCACCGGGTGGCCAGCACCGCCCGCTCGGGGTGCGCGGCGTGGAGGCGGGCGAGGATCGCGGTGGTCTGGGCGGGGGTCGTCCCGGCGGCGTAGACGACCTCGGGGTGGCCCGTGCGGGCCGCGCGGTCGAGGTCCACGCGCGCGAAACCGAGGTCGGCGACCGCCGGGGGAGCAGCCCCGGCCCCGCCGTCGCTGGCGTGGGACGCGCTGAGGCTGCGTGAGAGCATCGCGGGGTGAGCGACCTCCCCGACGCCCTGGTCGACGCCCCGGACGACGGGGGTGTCGACCCCACCGGGGTGGACAGGCTGCTGGGCTGGTTCGACGGGCACGAGCGCATCATCGCTGCCTTCTCCGGCGGAGCCGACTCGGCCCTCGTGCTCGCCGCCGCAGCGCGCGCCCTCGGCACGCAGCGTGTGGTGGCCGTCACCGCCGTCTCGGCCAGCCTCGCGTCCGGTGAGCTGGAGGCCGCCCAGTCCTTCGCGGCCGCCCTGGGCGTGGAGCACCGCACCGTCTCCACCGACGAGATGTCCGTGGAGGGCTACCGCGCCAACTCCGGTCAGCGCTGCTACTTCTGCAAGGCCACCCTGCTGGACACCCTTGCGCCGCTGGCCACCGCGATGGGCGGCACCGTGGTCACCGGCACCAACGCCGACGACCGCCGCTCCGCGTTCCGCCCGGGGATGCTGGCCGCGACCGAGCGCGGGGTGCGCGAGCCCCTGGCCGAGAGCGGCCTCAGCAAGGAGGAGGTGCGCGCGATCAGCCGCACCTGGGGCCTGGCGACGTCGGACAAGCCGGCGGCGGCGTGCCTGTCCAGCCGTATCGCGCACGGCCTGGAGATCACCCCCGTGCGCCTCGCCCGGGTCGACGCCGCCGAGGCGTCGGTGCGCACCCTCGCGGCCCAGGCCGGCGTGGCGCTCGCGGACCTGCGCGTCCGCGACCTGGGCGCCGCCGGCGCGCGCGTGGAGGTCGACGACGCGGCCGTCGGCGCCGTGGCGTCCCTGGACGGTCTCGCCAGCGCGATGGCCGTGGCCGGGTTCGACGGTGAGGTCGAGGTCCGGGCGTTCCGCTCCGGCTCGATGAACCTGCTGCCGGCCGTCTGAGGGCTCCGGACCCACCAGGCCACGCCGACCGTCAGGCTCAGCCCTCGTCGGCCGCCGCGCGACGTGCCCGGTAGGCCGCGGCGTGGGAGCGGTTGGCGCACCCCTCGTCGCAGAAGCGGCGCGAGCGGTTGCGGGAGAGATCGGCCAGGACGTGGCCGCAGCCCGGCCGGGCGCACGTGCCGAGGCGGTGGAGCTCCCCGGCGCGGACCACGTCCACGAGGGCCATGGCGACCTCGACGCCCATGCGGACCGCGGGTGGCGCGTCGTCCGGGGTCGCGTGCACGTGCCACCCGTACCCGTCGTGGCGCACCAGGCGGGGCAGCGCGCGACCGTCCTGGAGCAGGGCGTTGACGGCGGCGACTGCCTCGTCCTCGCCGAGGAGCCATGCCTCGTGCAGCCTGGCTCGCAGCCTGCGGACGTCGTCGAGCGCGCCCTGATCGACCTGGGCGGTCCCCGTGTCGCCCCACGACCGCAGGAAGTCGTGCAGGTCCGCGGACGTGAGGAGCACGTCGTCGTGGTCGTCGGTGGCAGCGGTGTTCACCAGCGCCGCCGCCATCGTCAACGACGCGTCGGTGTCATGGGTGAAAAGCACGTCGACTCCCGACGTCCGGAGGGATAGTGTCAGGACCACCATACGATCTCGGTCCTGACGCGTCGCGCCGCTGCGTGACGCCGTCCGGTCACGCCCTGAGGAGGACCCATGAGCACCGCGACGACGCCGTCGACCGTCGACGACACGAGCGGTGCCGCCACGACCGGTGCGGGCACCGGCCTGCTGCTGGCGCTGGTCTCCGCAGCGAGCTTCGGCGTCGCCGGCCCCTTCGCCAAGTCCCTGCTGGACGCCGGCTGGAGCCCGGGCGCAGCGCTCGTCGTCCGCATCGCCGGCGCCGCCCTGGTGCTGGCCGTTCCCGCCGCGATCAGCCTGCGCGGACGCTGGTCGGCGCTGCGCGACCACGCCGGGGTGATCGTCCTGTACGGGCTGCTCGCCGTCGCCGGTGCCCAGCTGGGCTTCTTCACGGCGGTGCAGACCATCCCCGTCGGCACCGCGCTCCTCATCGAGTACCTCGCCCCGCTGCTGGTGGTCGTGTGGGTGTGGGCCGTCCGCCGGCAGCGCCCCGGCGTGGCCACGGCGATCGGCGCCGCCATCGCCGTCGCCGGCGTGGTCGTCGTCCTGGACGTGCTGGCCGGCGGGAGCGTCGACGCGATGGGCGTCGGGTGGGCCGTGTTCGCCGCGTGCGGCCTGGCCGGGTACTTCCTGATCGCCGAGCACGAGGCTCCCGGCCTGCCCCCGCTGGTCCTGGCGGCCGGAGGGCTCGCGGTGGCAGCGGTGGTGCTCGTCGGCGCGGGTGCGCTCGGCGTGCTGCCGATGGTGGCGAACCAGGACCCGGTGCTCCTGCTCGGGCGCACCGTGAGCCCCCTGGTGCCCCTCGCCGGCCTGGTGCTGCTGGCGACAGCGGTGTCCTACACCACCGGCATCGCCGCAGTCCGCCGCCTGGGCTCCCGGGTGGCCTCCTTCGTGGGCCTGAGCGAGGTGCTGTTCGCGGTCGCCCTCTCCTGGCTCCTGCTGGGGCAGGGCCTCGGTCCGCTGCAGGTCCTGGGGGGCCTGGCGGTGATCGCCGGGGTGATGGTCGTGCGCCTGGACCGCAGCGGCAGCCCGCGTCCCGTCAGCCAGCCCGTCAGCCAGCACGCCGGCGGCGGTGAGCAGCGGTCGCTGTGACAGCGTGGGCGTCATGACGACGGATGACGCCCACCTGCGCGAGAGCATCGACCTGGCCCACGAGGCGCTGCGGCGCGGCGACGCCCCGTTCGGGGCGGTGGTGGTCTCGGCGAGCGGCACCGTGCTCGCACGGGGCCGCAACGAGGTCTCCACCGCCGACGACCCCACGGCCCACGCCGAGGCGGTGGCGATGCTCGCCGTGCCCGCCGGCCAGCGCGCGGCGCTCGCGGGGTCGACGGTCTACGCCAGCGGGGAGCCGTGCCCGATGTGCGCGGCCGCGATGGTGTGGGCCGGGGTGGGGCGCATCGTCTTCGCCGCCTCCACGCCGGCGTTCTCGCAGGTGCTGCCCTCCTCGCCGTCCTTCGACCTGCGCTGCGCCGCCGTGGTCGCCGCCTCCGACGCCGCCACCCTGGTGGAGGGCCCGGCGCTGGAGGAGGAGGGGCTCGCACCGTTCCACGAGGCGGCCGCGCAGCGATGAGCGGCATCGGCCGCCAGGACCCGGACGCCGACCCGGAGGGCTTCTGGCAGGCCCGCTACGCCGAGGCCACCGCCACCGGGCGGGTGTGGAGCGAGGAGCCCAACCCGACGCTCGTCGCGGAGGCCGGCGCTCTCCCCCCGGGCGCGGCGCTGGACGTGGGCTGCGGCGAGGGCGCCGACGCGGTGTGGCTGGCGGCCCACGGGTGGCGGGTCACCGCCGCCGACGTCGCGCCCGCAGCGCTGGAGCGCGGTGCTGCGGCGGCGCGTCCCGCCGGGGAGGAGGTCGCCGAGAGGATCGAGTGGGTGCGCCATGACCTGCGCACCTGGGAGCCGCCCGCTGAGGCGTTCGACCTCGTGACGGCGCACTTCGTCCACGTGACCCACGAGGAGCGCCCGGGGATGCTCGAGCGATGGGCGTCGGCGGTGGCTCCGGGAGGCACGCTGCTCGTCGTCGCCCACAGCCCCCTCGACCTGGAGACCGCGCTGCGGCGGCCCCCTGACCCGCAGCTGTACGCCTGCGCGCAGGAGATGGCCGACCTGCTGGGCGGCGCGCTCGACGTCGTCGCCGCCTGCGATCACCCGCGCGCGGTGACGGGGCCCGGCGGCGAGGAGGTCGTCGCCCACGACGCGGTGCTGCGCGCCGTCCGTCGCTCTGCGCCACACGATCGCGGGTCGGGCCCCTCCAGCACGGTCTAAAACCACGCAGCGTGAACGAATGTTCGCAGATGTCTCGCTAGATCGGGCTAATACGACTACCTTCCGAAGATCTACGGTCACAGCAGCCCGTGGGCCACTCTCGAGATCAGGATGTTCATGCGCCGACCACGTCTTAGCGCCGCCCTCGCCGGAACCTTCGGCGCCGCCCTCGTCCTGGCCACGGCACCCCTCGCCGTCGCCGCCACCGACGCCCCGCCCCCCGCCGAGTCAGAGGCAGCGCCCTCCGCCGCGGCCAAGAAGGTCCCCGACTGGGTCAAGCAGGTGCCCGGCGCGACGCCCGGCACGGCCGAGGGCCCCGCCGCGGAGAAGATCGACCGGTACGTCCCCCGCGCGCTGCGCCCCGACGCGCAGGTCACGGTGATGCTGCAGCTCGCGGCCAAGCCCGTCGCCGTCGCCATGGCCGACGCGCAGGCGTCCGGCACGGCGATGTCGGTGGCCGGCGCCGCCGCCGTCCGTCAGGGCATCAAGGCCGACCAGGCCCCCGTCGAGGCGGCCGTCGAGGCCGCTGGCGGCACCGTCCTGTCGGCGACCCAGGACGCCTACAACGGCGTCAAGGTCACGGTCGCGGAGTCCGCGCTGGAGGGGCTCGCCGCCCAGCCCGCCGTGGCCGCCATCAAGCCCGTGGTCTCCCACACCGTCGACAACGAGGAGTCGGTGCCCTTCCTCGACGTGCCCGAGCAGGTCTGGGAGGGCCTGGAGCTCTCCGGCAAGGGCGTCAAGGTCGGCATCATCGACACCGGCATCGACTACACCCACGCCGACTTCGGCGGCGCCGGGACCACCGAGGCCTTCGCGGCGGCCACCGCCGACGAGGACGGCTCGGAGAGCTTCCCCACGAAGAAGGTCGTCGGCGGCTACGACTTCGCGGGCGACGAGTACGACGCCTCGAAGCCCGCGGGCAGCCCGGCCACCGTTCCCCAGCCGGACGCCAACCCCCTGGACTGCGAGGGTCACGGCACGCACGTCGCCGGCACCGCCGCCGGCCAGGGCGTCGCCAAGGACGGCACGACGTTCACGGGCCCCTACGGCCCCGGCGCCTACGAGGACGGCTTCGGCATCGGCCCGGGCGTCGCCCCGGAGGCCGAGCTCTACGCCCTCAAGGTCTTCGGCTGCGAAGGCTCGACCGACCTCTCCACCGAGGCCGTCGACTGGGCCGTGGCGAACGACCTGGACGTCATCAACCTCTCCCTGGGCTCGACGTTCAGCCTCAAGGACGACGTCCTCACCGACGCCCTCGACAACGCGGCCCGCGCCGGGATCATCGTCGCGGTCTCCGCGGGGAACGACGGCGACTCGCCCTACATCCTGGGCTCGCCCAGCTCTGCGCCGCGCGCCATCAGCGTCGCCGCGGTGGACTCCAACGCCAGCTTCCCGCGGGCGAAGATCAGCTCGGGCGGCAAGGACCTCGACGTCCGCAACATGAACGGCGCGGACCTGTCCGAGCCCATCACCGGGCCGGTCACCGTCCTGAAGGACGACCCGGCCACCGCGGAGGCCGACGAGTCCCTCGGCTGCGAGGCCACGGACTACGAGGGCACCGCAGGCACGCACGTCGTGGCCAACCGCGGCGTCTGCGCCCTGGTGAACCGCGGCACCCTGGGCCAGGAAGCTGGTGCGGCGAGCGTCACGCTCGTCTCGAACGCCGACCAGGAGCCGCCGTTCGTCGGCGACATCGCCGACGTCACCATCCCGCTGCTCGGCGTGGCAGGGACCCTGAAGGACCAGGTCGGGCAGCTCGACGGCACGACCGCGACCATCACCGACGGCGGCACGGAGCCCAACGCGGACTACACCTCCTCGGCCAGCTTCACCTCCGCCGGCCCGGCCATCGCCGGTGACCTCGCCAAGCCCGACGTCTCGGCGCCCGGCGTCTCCATCGTCTCGGCCGGCGTGGGCAGCGGCGCCGGCAGCGCGACGCTGTCCGGCACCTCGATGGCGGCCCCGCACGTCGCCGGCGTCGCGGCGCTGGTCCGTCAGGGCAACCCGGACGTCTCGGCGACCACCCTCAGCGAGGCGATCATCAACACCGCGGACCCGTCGAAGGTGAAGGGCTACCTGTCGCTGCGCAACGGCGCCGGTCTCGTGGACACCGCGGCCGCCGTCACCGCTCCCGTCACCGCCAGCGGTGACGCCGGCGCGGCTCGCATCACCTTCGGCTACCGCGAGGCCACCAAGGCCACCACGGTGCGCAAGACGGTGACCCTCACCAACACCGGGACGACCGACGCCTCGTACTCGGCCGCCGCGAACGCCTCCACGGCGGACGTGAACGCCACGGTCAGCGTCTCGCCGTCCAAGGTGCTGGTGCCCGCGGGCCGCAGCGCCCGCGTCTCGGTGACCGTCAAGATCACCCCGGACGCCGGGGTGCCCAGCGAGGACGTGCAGACCGCCTCGGGCACCATCACCTTCACGCCCACCTCCGGCAAGGCCGCCGCGCAGGGCCTGACCGCCCTGCAGGTTCCCTACCTGGCGGTCCCGCGGGCCGTCTCCGAGCTGGCGACGAAGGTCCGCACCCTCGGCGGGAACGCCGCACGGTTCTCCACCCGCAACACCTCGAGGATCTCTGGCACCGCCGACGTCTACGCGTGGCAGCTCTCCGACGACGCCGACCAGACCCTCGCCGTCGATGCCGGGGGAGCCCCCGACATCCGGGCGGTCGGCATGCAGTCGCTGCCCGGCGTGCAGCCCTTCGACGACGAGCCGTCGGCCGTCGGCCTGGGCATCGCGGCGATCAGCTCGACGAGCCGCGTCGCCACCGCGGCGATCACCGACCAGGAGATCGTCATCGACAACGACGAGAACGGCACGCCCGACTTCGTCGTCATCGGGGTGGACCCGGGCCTGCTCTCGGCCAGCCCGTCGGCCACCGGCGACTTCGTCTCGGTGACCATCGACGCCCGCACCAACCAGGTGCTGCGGGTGCTGTCCGCCCAGGGCGAGTACAACTCCTCCACCGTGCTGCTGCCGTACGTCCTCTCGGACGTCGGCATCGGTGAGGGTGACGGGCAGAGCACGGACCTCGACTACACCGCGCAGACGTTCAGCACCGTCGGCGGCGGCCCCGGCGACAGCGCCGGCGCGGTCGCCAGCTTCGACACCGCGGCGGAGCCGGTCCAGACCGGACAGCTGTTCGGGGTCGGCGCCCGGTCCACCGTGGACTGGGACGCGGGGATCGACGCCGAGCAGGTGGAGGCCACGGGGACCAAGGGCTTCCTCGTCGCGGAGCTCTCCGACGCGGCCGGCGAGGCACAGGCCGAGCTGCTCTCCATCGGGGACTGAGCGCCGCAGGACCAGCACCATGGACAGCGCCGCCCGTCGGGATCATCCCGGCGGGCGGCGCTGTCATGTCAGGTCATCAGGGGTGAGCGGGTCCCTTGCCGCGCACCCCGAGAGCCGCCCGCCTGTCGAGCGGGGACCTCGTGCGAGCGACACGCCTCAGGAGCGCGCACCGGCTCCCCGCTCGGCGGTCAAGGAGCACGCACCGGCTCCACGCTCGACGAGACGGCCAGCGCTAGCGTCGTCTCGTGCCTCCCACCGTGCTCATCGGGCCGCCCGGAGCTGGCAAGTCCACCGTCGGGCCGCTCGTGGCGGAGCTCACCGGCCGGGTCTTCGTCGACGCCGACGAGGCAGCGACGCCCTGGTACGCCGCTGCCGGCTGGAGCGTCGAGCGGCTCCGGGCTCGCAGCGAGCAGATCGGCTTCGAGGAGGCGCACCGCGAGTGGGAGGTGGCGCTGGTCGCCGCGGTCGTGGGGCTCGCGAGCGAGCACGACGGCGCCGTGCTGGCTCTGGGGGCCGGGCACACCCACGTCACCGATCCGCGGCTCTTCGGCGAGGTGGAGCGGGCGCTGGTCGGCGCCGACGTGGTGCTGCTGCGCCCGGCGGCAGACGGGGTCCGGTCACTGGCGGTGCTGCGTGAGCGCTGCCAGCGTTCCAAGGGTCACGGCTGGGTCGTCGACGGCGTGGACTGGCTCGAGCGCTGGCTGACCGACGGTCTCGACGAGCACCTCGCCACGCGCACGGCGCTCACCCAGGGCCAGGGCCCGGAGGGGACAGCACGTCGGGTCACCGTCGGGTTCTGAGCGAACCGTGCGGTCTGGGCTCAGGCCCCGTAGTGGTAGCGGCAGGCCGCGATGCGGACCTCGTCGTCCACCAGCCGGTACACGAGGCGGTGCTCCTCGGTGATCCGCCGGGACCAGTAGCCACCGAACCCGTGCTTCAGCGGCTCGGGCTTACCGATGCCCTCGTTGCCGTTGCGCCGCACGTCCTCGATCAGCGCGTTGATGCGGCGCAAGGTCTTGCGGTCCTGGGCCTGCCACCAGAGGTAGTCGCTCCAGGCGTCCTCGTCCCAGACGATGCTCACCCGAGCGGCTCGTGCACCTGACCGCGACCGGCCTCGAGCCGCTCGATGGACGTCAGCAACCGGCGGGCGTTCTCGGGGCTGCGCAGGAGGTAGGCCGACTCCTTGAGGGACTCGTAGTCCTCGAGCGAGACCATGACCACGGACTCGCGCCCGGCCCGGGTGATGACCACCTCTTCCCGGTCGTCCACGACGGAGTTGAGGGTCTCGGCATACCGAGCCCTCGACTCCGAGTAGCTGATCGTCCGCACGGCTCCTCCTTCGATGACGTACGTCAGAGCGTACGTCAGTGGAGAGCGTGTCGGCGAGCGCGATCAGTCCTCGCGCCACACCTTCCGGGGGCCACGCACCGCGGGTGCCTCGGTGCGCTCCCACACCCGGCGCCACCGCGCAGCGGGCGGTGCGTCTGCGGGGACGGCCGGCGCGGAGGTCGACGGGGTGGCACCGACCGCGGCGCGGCGCGTGGCGGAGAACCAGTCGGTGGAGTCCTCGTCGGCGAGCAGGGCCACCGCCTGCTCCACCTGCGGGCCCATGGTGCGCGCGGTGTCGCCCGGTCCGGGCCACAGCGGGGCGCCGAAGCGGACGGTGACGGTGGGGTGCCCGGTCGGCCAGCTGCGTCCCCGGGGCATCGCGGCGAAGGAGCCTCGGATGCCGATGGGCACCACGGGCACGTTCTCGGTGACCGACAGGTGGGCCGCGCCGAGGTGGAAGCGCTGGGTCCAGCCGTCGGGGGAGCGGGTGCCCTCGGGGTAGAGGACGACGTTCCAGCCGTCGCGCAGCAGGTCGCCGGGGGTGGCCGAGACCGTGCTGGCGCGCCGCTCGATGGGGAAGGTCCCGAACAGCAACGCCGAGCCGCTCGCCCGCCACCAGGTGTCGAAGAAGTAGTCCGCCGCCGCCGCCACGAGGGTGCGGCGGCGCTCGGTGTAGGGCAGCGCCGCGAGCAGCAGCCCCGTGTCGAGGTGGCTCGAGTGGTTGGCGACGAAGATGATCGGGCCGTCACCGAGCTCGCGCAGACGCGTGATGACGTCGTGGCCGTGCACGGTGGTGTCGGTCTGCTGGGCCAGCATCGGCACCAGCGCGCCCGCCTGGATCGCGTCGCG
>JBBSRD010000025.1:0-14967 GCA_038243415.1 Actinomycetales bacterium
CCCTGCCCGACGAGCCCCGTTCCCCCAGCGGGCCCGGCACCTCTGCCGAGCCCAGCCTCTCCGGAGCGGGCAACGCCGCGCTGATGACCGTCGCCGACGTCGACGCGCCCCCGGCGCTGCCTGGCCGCCGTGTGCTGCTCGCCGCCCCCCGCGGGTACTGCGCGGGCGTGGACCGCGCCGTCATCACCGTGGAGAAGGCCCTCGAGCACTACGGCTCGCCGGTGTACGTCCGCAAGGAGATCGTCCACAACCGGTTCGTCGTGGACTCCCTCACCCGGCGCGGTGCGGTCTTCGTCGACGACACCGACGAGGTGCCCGAGGGGGAGCGGGTCGTGTTCTCCGCGCACGGCGTCTCCCCGGCCGTCCGTCAGGCCGCCGACGACCGCCAGCTGCAGTCCATCGACGCGACCTGCCCCCTGGTCACCAAGGTCCACCGAGAGGCCGTGCGCTTCGCCGCCGACGACCGCGAGATCCTCCTCATCGGCCACGCGGGCCACGAGGAGGTCGAGGGCACCGCGGGCGAGGCCCCGGACCACGTGCAGCTCGTGGACGGGCCGGACGCTGTGGACCAGGTGGTGGTCCGCGACCCGGAGCGCGTGGTGTGGCTCTCGCAGACCACGCTGTCCGTCGACGAGACGATGGAGACCGTCCGCCGCCTGCGCGAGCGGTTCCCCAAGCTCTCCGACCCGCCCAGCGACGACATCTGCTACGCCACCCAGAACCGGCAGGTGTCGGTGAAGAAGATCGCCGCGGGCTCCGACCTCGTCATCGTCGTGGGCTCGGCGAACTCGTCGAACTCCGTGCGGCTCGTCGAGGTGGCGCTGCTGCACGGCGCGACGTCCTCGTACCGCGTCGACACCGTCGCGGAGGTCCAGGACGAGTGGTTCGAGGGCGTCGACGTCGTCGGTGTCACCTCGGGGGCGTCGGTGCCCGAGATCCTCGTCCGCGAGGTGCTCGAGGACCTCGCGGCGCGCGGCTACGGCGCGCCCGAAGAGGTGAAGACCGCGCAGGAGGACCTCCTGTTCTCCCTGCCGCGCGAGCTGCGCACCGACTTGAAGCTGCGGGCCAAGGCGTCGGCGGAGGAGTCGGTGGAGGCCGGCACCCCGTGACCCGCGGCCGCGGCGGAGCCGGTGCGACCTCGGGCGAGCCGCTCGGTGGCGACTGGGGCAGCGGTGAGCGGGTCTTCGGCCCCCCGCGCGGCACCGTGGAGGCCGACTGGTTCGTGCCCCTGGTGCGCGAGGCCCACCCCGAGGCCAGCCACGAGTCCGCCCGCACCGCCGTGCGCGCCGTCTGGGCTGCGGTGAACGAGGAGGCGACCCGGTCGGGGCGCCCCGCGGCCCACGTGGACGAGGCGTCCGTCCGTCGCCTGCTCGGGCTGGCCGGGACCCCCGCCGAGGCCGCCACGGCCGTCGACGCCGACTTCCCCTCGGACGCCGACGCGTCCGCGCTGCTCGAGCGCGCCCTGGTCGTGGTGCTCGCCGCCGCCCGGGCCTACGACGACACCCCTCCGGAGCGCACCGCGCCCTAGCGCTGGGCTCGACCGGGCGTCGAGCGGGGACGTGGTGCGCACGGCACGCCGCAGGACGCCTCACCGACTCCCCGCTCGCCGGCCCGACCGGTGAGCGGCGGAGGGGCTGACGCCGTCCGCCCCCGCAGGGGTCAGGCTCAGCGCACGTCGAGACCCAGCGTCGCCACGAGGTGCAGGGCCTGGCCCACGTCGATGATGGCGCCCTGCAGGTCCGTCGTCCGGGGGTCGACGTCGCCGAGCAGGCTGCCCCGCAGGTCGGCACCGCGCAGCGACGCCGAGGTGAGGTCGGCGCCGGAGAGGTCGAGGTCGGTGAGCACGGCCTCGCGCGCGTCGACGTGGCGCAGGCCCGCCTCGCGGAAGCTCACGCCCGTGAACCGCACGCGCCTCAGGGACGTACCGGTCAGATCGGTGTAGGCCCACGTGCCGCCGGTGACGGTGAGCGGCGTCATCTCCGTGCCGGTGAAGGTCGTGCCCATCATCGAGCACCCGGTGAACGACGCCCCGAACAAGGCGCTGCGCTCGAACCGGCACGTGGCCCACGCGCTGGACTCGTGGCGCGAGGCGTTGAGCCGCACGCCGGCGAACGTGCAGCCCTCGAAGCGCGTGCCCGCGGTGACCACCTCGGTCATGTCGACGTCGACGAAGCGGCAGCCCACGTAGACGTCGGCGCCGAGCTCGCGGCCGTACCAGTCCTCGTCGATCACCGAGACGTCCTCGATGCGCTCACCCATGCTGGTGTCCTCCTGAACGCTCGGTCCCCGGGTCGTGCCGATGATGGTGGGAGGGAGCCCTAGGCGCCGCGGCGCAGGCCGTCGCCCCGGAAGCCGTCGGGCCGCCGGCCCTCGCCGAGCAGCCCGTCGTCGAGCCCCAGCAGCTCCGGCGAGGTCAGCGGGCGGGGCAGCTGCTCCAGCGGCGGCGCCGCGGCGATGGTCGCGTCGCTCAGCCCCAGCTCGCTCATGCGCCGTGCCGAGACGAGCACCCGCGTCTCCAGCGCACCGACCATCGCGTTGTAGTCCGTGACGGCCCGCCCGAGCGTCCGACCCAGCTTGCCGGTGTGCTCCCCGAGGGTCCCCAGGCGGGCGTAGAGCTCGCGCCCGAGGTCGAACAGCTCGCGGGCCCCGTCGGCCAGCGCCGCCTGCTGCCAGGTGATCGCCACGGTGCGCAGCAGCGCGAGCAGCGTGGTCGGCGTCGCCAGCACCACCCGCCGGCCCATCGCGTGCTCCAGCAGCGCGGGGTCCGCCTCGCAGGCCGCCGCGAGGAACGACTCCCCGGGCACGAAGCACACGACGATCTCCGGCGACGGCTCGAACGCCGTCCAGTACTCCTTCGCGGCGAGCGCGTCGACGTGGCCGCGCAGCGCGGCGGCGTGCTGACGGGCAGCGGCCTCGATCCTCTCGGCATGAGCGCCCGCGTCGCCGGAGCCCATCGAGCCCGGTGCGGCGCTCGCGGCCAGGAACGCGGCCAGCGGTGCCTTGGCGTCGATCACGACGTTCTTGCCCCCCGGCAGGTGCACCACGGCGTCGGGGCGCACGTCCGCCCCCTGGTGGTTGGTCCCGCGGGCCTGGAGGTCGAAGTCGACGCGCTCCAGCATCCCGGCGTGCTCGACCACCCGCTTCAGCTGGACCTCGCCCCAGGCGCCACGCACGTTGGGGCTGCGCAGGGCGCCGGCCCGCGCGGCGGTCTGGTCCCGCAGGGCGTCCCCGGAGCGGGCCACCTGCGTCAGCTGCGCCCCGAGGCGCCCGTACTGCTCGACGCGCTCGCGCTCCAGCTCGCCCACGTGCCGCTCCAGGCGGGCCAGCGACGAGGTCACCGGCCCCAGCGCCGCGGCCAGCTCGGTGGCGGCCTCGTCGTCGGCCTCGCGGCGGTCCAGCCGCTCGGAGAGCACGTCGCGCTCCGCCTCCGCGCGGGCGAGCGCGACCCGGGACCGCGAGCTCGCCAGCACCCACCCGAGAGCGAGCCCGACGAGCACCGCGACGACCAGCAGCAGCACCCCGGCGGGGGAGACCTCAGACATGCGCGCAGCGTGACACCGCCCTCGGACAGCGCCAGCCACGCGTGAGGGCTCGGCGCGCCGCGGAGCGCGCATGATCGGGTGATGGAGCAGCAGGGGTGGCCGGCGGACGGCCAGGGCGTGCTGACTTTGCCCTCCGGGCGAAGGATCCGCGGCCGCGGGGTCAGGCGGCCGCTGCCCGACGGCCCGGCCCCCACCTACGCCGTGCACCTCCTCGGCCGTCGGCCTCCCGTCGTCCCGTGGCCGTCGACGTGGGTCCGCTGGCCCGACTTCGGCCTGCCGACCGATCCCCGACGGGCACGCCGGATCCTGCTCGACGCCTGGGAGCGCGCCGAGCACGAGCGCGTCGAGGTCGCCTGCGGCGGTGGTCGCGGCCGGACGGGTACCGCGCTGGCCTGCCTGGCGGTGCTCGACGGGCTCACGCCGGAGGACGCGGTATCCCTCGTGAGAGCCCACCACGCGCCCGGTGCCGTCGAGACGCCGTGGCAACGGTGGTTCGTCCGGTGGTTCGCGGCGTGGACCACCGCGGGCTCCCCGTAGGCTCCTGTTCCCGTGGCACTCACCATCGGCATCGTCGGCCTGCCCAACGTCGGCAAGTCCACCCTCTTCAACGCTCTGACGAAGAGCCAGGTGGTCGCGGCGAACTACCCGTTCGCGACCATCGAGCCCAACATCGGCGTGGTCCCGCTGCCCGACGAGCGCCTCAGCGTGCTCGCCGGCATCCACGGGTCCGAGAAGATCATCCCGGCGACGGTCTCCTTCGTGGACATCGCGGGGATCGTCAAGGGCGCCTCGACGGGGGAGGGGCTGGGCAACAAGTTCCTCGCCACCATCCGCGAGGCTGACGCGATCTGCCAGGTGGTCCGGGCCTTCGCCGACGACGACGTGGTGCACGTCGACGGCCGCGTCGACCCGGCCTCGGACCTCGAGACGGTCCACACCGAGCTGGTCCTCGCGGACCTCCAGACCCTCGAGCGCGCCATCCCGCGCCTGGAGAAGGAGGTCAGGGGCAAGAAGACCGACGCGTCCGTCCTGGCCGCCGCGGTGGCTGCGAACGCGCTGCTGGAGCAGGGCACGACGCTGTTCGCCGGCGCGAAGCAGGCCGGGATCGACATCGCTGAGCTGCGCGAGCTGGGGCTGCTGACCACCAAGCCGTTCCTCTACGTCTTCAACCTCGACGAGGCGAGCCTCACCGACGACGCCCGCAAGGCCGAGCTCGCCGCCCTCGGCGCCCCCGCCCAGGCGGTGTTCCTCGACGCCGCGGTCGAGGCCGACCTCGCGGACCTCCCCGACGACGAGGCCGCCGAGCTGCTGGCTTCCGTGGGCGCCGACGAGCCGGGCCTGAACCAGCTGGCCCGCGTCGGCTTCGGCAACCTCGGGCTGCAGACCTACCTCACGGCCGGCCCCAAGGAGTCGCGCGCCTGGACCATCCCGGTCGGCGCGACCGCCCCGCAGGCCGCCGGCGTCATCCACACCGACTTCCAGCGCGGCTTCATCAAGGCCGAGGTCGTCGGCTTCGACGACCTCGTGGCCGCCGGGTCCATGGCCGAGGCCAAGGCCAGGGGCCGGGTGCGGATCGAGGGCAAGGACTACGTGATGGCCGACGGCGACGTGGTGGAGTTCCGCTTCAACGTGTGAGGTCGCCTTGACCGCCCGGTTATCCGGCCGCGTGGCGCAGGGTGTCCAGGTCGTGCGAGAGGGCGTCGAGGGCGCGCGTCAGTTCCGTCCTGTCCAGCGGTGCGTCCTCGCGCTCCAGCGCACAGCGGCGGATGTAGGCCGTGGGCTTCATCCCGGCCGCGCTCGCCCGGGAGCGCACGTCGGCGATCTCAGCCGGCGTGAACCGCACCGAGATGGTGACGTCCAGACGCTCGGCACGACGCACCGGCTGCGGCTCGCCAAATTCAGAGGTGTCGCGATGAGTGTCGTAGTAGTCCGTCATCGCTGCCTCGCGGACGTCGCGTCCTGGTTCGCTCATGGTTCCTCCCACGCGGTGATCGGTCGGACGCTCTCGCGGCCGGGGTCTGCTGCGCGACCACGACGAGTCGTCTCCCGCCGTCGGTACGGGCATCGAACAGGATCCGGTCGCGGTGCCCATGGTGCTCGCGGTACTGAACCGCGTTCATGATGACCTGCTCGATCTCCTCAGCCGTGGCGCGTCGACAGGCGTGCTCCAGATCGTGCTCATCCCACTCGACGAAGGTGAAGATCAGCGAGCCTTTCTCCACGTTGAGTGTGTTGCAGAACCGCAGCACTGCAACACATGACGTGATCGCCCTCTCGGACGGTGGCGGGCCCAACCGCTGCGGCATGTCGTGATGGCACGGTGAACCGGTGGCGAGCGGCGTCGGTGGGTGGAGATGAGAGCCACGATCGCCCGCGTCCGCCGTGGCGGGGACGCCTTCGTCGGTCCTGAGGCGACACGGACCAACGACGTGCTGACCGCCGCCCTCGCGGGTCTGGGCACCGTGGTTGCGCCGCTGATCGCCCGTCGGCGTGGCAGCAACGGCCTGGACGCACTGCTCGCAGGATCCCTCGCGGGTGACCTCTGGGTGGTGCCTACATCAACAACACCCGGGGGTGCGCCCGGTGGTACGAGCGGCTGCTCGCCGAGTGTCGCGGTCGGGGGTCTCGCGCTCGACGGTGCTCTGGGACCCACGCGGACCGCTCCGTGGCTCGCCTGGACGTACTACCCGAAGCTCCTTCTGGGCCATGCGGGAGCAGTGCTCTGGCGCGACGACGACCTGGACGTGACCGATCACGGCTCCACCGTTCGTGGGCTGGAGGCGAGCTACGGCTGGAGACGGCGACGTGGGTGACCTGACAGGCTCGGTCGACAGCTCGACGGAGCAGCGCCCGCCCTCTCCCGACGCCGATGGTCCCCGCGGACGTCTGGGCGGTGGTGCGCGGCGAGCGCCTCGTGCTGGTCGACGACCCGTGGCCTCTGAGCGACGCGCAGTGGGCGACCCCGTCGCTCTGCCCGGGGTGGGACGTCCACGACGTCGTCGCCCACCTCGTGCACGACGCGAGGACCACGCGCCGCAGCTTCGCCCGTGACCTAGCGTCAGCGCGCTTCGACTTTGACCGCGCCGATGCCGCAGGGGTGGCGCAGGCCCGCTCCGCCGACCCGCGTCGGACGCGAGCGCGCCGCCGGGCTGACGCTCGTGGCCGAGGACGCCGACCTGCGTCGAGGCGCCGGCCGGCAGGTGCGCGGGTCGGCATGGTTGACGGCGAGGTGGTGGAGTTCTGCGCCGACGTGTGAGTCGAGAGGCCTACACGAGCTGCTGATCGACCACGGCTTCGCCGCGGGTTCTCCGTCCACATCGACGGACGGCCCCTCCGGTGGCGCATGCACGTCTAGCCTGACGCAGCGGCAGCGTGGTTCCGAGTTGGCGCTCGTCACCACCGAATCGTGAACAGCGGTCAGCCGAGAATGCGCCATGGCGGCTCCCAGGCTGTGGGACCCCGCTCACCCGGGCCGCCGCGACGAAGGGAGCCGTGATGTCGACGCTCGTGCTGTACCTGGTCGTCATCTTCGCGGCGGGGCTGCTGGCCGTCGTCGTCCGGCTGCCCCCGCTGGTCGGGTTCCTCGCTGCGGGCTTCGTCCTCAACGCGGTGGGCGCGCAGGACGCCCCGATCCTCGCCGATCTCGCCGACCTGGGCGTCGTCCTGCTGCTGTTCGGCATCGGGCTCAAGCTCGACGTCAGGAGCCTGCTGCGCCGCGAGGTCTGGCTGACCACCGTCGCGCACATGCTGGTCACCATCGTGGTGGCCGGCGGGCTGCTGGCGCTGCTCGGCGCCCTCGGCCTGTCGCTCGTCGCCGGGAGCAGCGCGAGCACCCTCGCGCTGCTGGGGTTCGCCCTCTCCTTCTCCAGCACCGTGGTGGTCGTCAAGATCCTCGAGGACCGCAACGACACCGGGTCGCTCTACGGGCGGACGGCCATCGGTGTGCTCGTGCTGCAGGACGTGGTCGCGGTGGTCTTCCTCGCCGCCTCCGGCGGTGGCGCACCGAGCCCGTGGGCCGCCGCCGTCGTCCTGCTGGTCCCGGCTGTCCCCCTGTTCCGCCTGGTGTGGGGGCGGCTCGACCACGGCGTCATGCAGGTGCTGTTCGCCCTGCTCATGGCGCTGGTCCCCGGGTACGCGCTGTTCGAGGCGGTGGGTCTCAAGGGTGAGCTGGGTGCGCTCGTCACCGGTCTCCTGCTGGCCTCCGACCCCCGGTCCAAGGAGCTGGCCGCCTCGATCTTCTCCTTCAAGGACCTTCTCCTGGTCGCGTTCTTCGTCAGCATCGGGTTCGCCGGGCTGCCCACCGCCCAGACCGTCGTGATCGCCGCGGCGCTGCTGCTGCTGGTGCCGCTCAAGATCGTCGGGTTCACCGCCCTCCTCTGGCTCGGCGGGTTCCGCCAGCGCAGCGCGGTCCTCGGCGGGACGACCCTGGGGCAGTTCTCCGAGTTCGGGCTCATCGTCGGCGCTGTGGGGGTCTCCGGCGGGCTGCTCGCCGAGCAGTGGCTGGTCACGCTCTCCCTGACGGTGGCGCTGAGCTTCGTCGCGTCGGCGCTGCTCACCGGTCGCGGCAGCTCGTCGTCGACCTGGCTCTCGCGCTGGCTGCCCACCCACCGCCCGGATCGCGTCCACCCGCAGGACCGCCCCATCGACGTCGGGCGCTCGCACGTCGTCGTCCTCGGCATGGGCCGGGTCGGGTCGGCGGCCTACCGGCGGCTGGTCGACCACCACCGGCTCGACGTCCTGGGCGTCGAGCACGACGCGGTCCGCGTCGAGCAGCTGCGGAGCACGGGCGTCGCGGTGGTCGAGGCCGACGCCACGGACGCCGACTTCTGGGACCGCCTCGTCCTCGCGGGCAGCGTGGGCACCGTCGTGCTCGCCATGCCCGACCAGGACGCCAACCGCCTGGCCCTCGACCAGCTGCGGCTGGGCGGTTTCACCGGGGAGGTCACGGCGGTCGCGCAGCTCGACGGCGAGGCGCAGGAGCTGCGCAAGCTGGGGTGCGGGACGGCCCTCCAGCTCTACGACGGGGCTGGGGCCGCGCTGGCGGACCTGGCCGTCGACCACGACGAGAGCGACGACGAGCCCCCCCGATCGGTGCGGTGGGCCTCGCCCGGCGCCGCCGAGGTGCCCGGACCGCCGCCGCCCGACCGGAGGGGCGCGTGACCCCTGCCGTCGAGGTGGGCCGCCCGCCCCGGCGCGAGCAGCCCGCCGGCCCGGTGGTCGACCTTCTCGACCGCCTCGGCCAGGGGCCCGCTCTCAGGCTGTGGCTCTGGCACGCTCGGTCGATGGCCAGACGGAGCACCGCCCGCGCCAGCCCGACGTCGATGCCTCGCGCCGACGTCTGGGAGGTGGTGCGCGCCGAGCGTCTCGCACTGGCCGACGACCTGTGGCCGCTGAGCGACGCACGGTGGGCCACCCCGTCTCTCTCCCCCGGGTGGGACGTCCACGACGTGGTCGCACACCTGGCGCATGACGCCCGCACCACCCGTCGCAGCTTCGCCTGCGACATCCTCCGGGCGCGTCTCGACTTCGACCACGCCAACGCCGCCGGGGTGAGGCGTGCACGACGTCGCGATCCTCGCCGGACGCTCGTGGCGCTGGAGTGGGCTGGCGGGCGCACGACCAGCGCACCGGCGCCGCTCGCGACCCGGCTCGTGGAGATGATCGTCCATGGCGAGGACATCAGGCGCCCGCTCGGCCTGGACCGGTCGTATCCGCTCGACGCCGTCGTCGCTGCGCTGGCGTACCAGGCGAGGACCGGGGTGGCGCTGGGCGGCGGGCGCGAGCGCGCTGAGGGCCTCACCCTGCTGGCCGATGACGCGGCCCTGCGCCGCGGCACCGGGCCGGAGGTCCGCGGGTCCGCGCTCGCCCTGCTCCTGGCGCTCTCGGGACGGCCGGTGCGGCCTGGCGAGCTGACCGGCCCCGGTGCGGCGGCTCTCACGCGCTGACGGCGGCCCACGCACCGGGGCGCTCGGACCATGCGCTTGCAGGGTGCCTGGACCGCCGTGACGATGGAGGGCCAGCCGATCGACGCACCCTCAGGAGACCCCGCATGGCCACGCAGAACAGCCCCGTCGACGACGCCATCGTCGCCCGCACCGTCGAGCTCGCCGCCCGCAACGTCGACGAGGGCGGCAAGCCCTTCGCCACGATCCTCGTCAAGGACGGCAAGGTGGTGCTCGAGGCCACCAACCAGGTCTCGCAGACCGGCGACGTGAGCGCCCACGCAGAGATCAACGCCATCCGTCAGGCCCTGGAGATGGGCATCAAGAGCCTGGAGGGATACGAGGTCTACGTGACCGCGTCCCCGTGCCCGATGTGCCTCGGCGCCCTGTACTACGCCGCGCCGGACCGCGTCGTCTTCGCCGCCACCCGCGACCAGGAGAGCGAGCACTACGAGGACGGAGGCAAGTACATGACCCTGGACACGTTCTACGACGAGTTCTCCAAGCCCACCGACCAGCGCAACCTGCCCCACGTGCAGGGTCAGGTGGACGACCCGACCGAGCCGTTCCGCCGCTGGACCGCCAAGAACGCCTGACCACGACGGCCCGGCTGGCTCGTCCGCGCTGCCATGATCGACGCGTGGACGAGCCAGCGGGTGCCGATGCCGACTGGGTCCTCGACGCCCCGCTGACGGTGCAGCTGGAGACGTTCATCGACCAGCACCGCGAGGTGCTCGACGCCTGCCTCGACGGGCTGAGCGAGGACCAGGCGCGGGCGTCCCTCGTCGACAGCAGGACCACGCTGCTCGGGCTCGTCAAGCACGCCACCTTCGTCGAGCAGGTCTGGTTCGACGAGGCCGTCACGGCCAGGAGCCGCGAGGAGATCGGCATCGTCGCCGGGCCCGACGCCTCGTTCGTCCTCACCGACGAGGACACGATCGGGAGCGTGCGAGCCGCCCACCGCGACGCGTGCGCGGCGTCTCGGGCAGCGGTGGGCGCGATGAGCCTGGACGAGGTCCTGTCCGGCAACCGGCGCGGACCGCTCCCGCTGCGATGGGTCTACCTCCACGTCCTGCGCGAGCTGGCCCAGCACTGCGGGCACGCCGACATCCTCCGCGAGCAGGTGCTGGAGCGTTGAGGGAGCCCGACGGATGCGGAGCACCTCACATCTGTCACCCGCGAACCGTGACGGGTGATCCTTCCGCACCGAGGCGCTGACGAGCAGGCTCGTCAGCATGAGCACAGTCTCAGCCCATGGCCTGACCGGGACGGCCACCATCGCTCCAGGGCCGACGAGCACCACGCCACCCCACGCCACCCCGCGGCACCGTGCCCGCCGTCGCGCTCCGCGGGGTCACGAAGAGGTTCGGCGACGTCCGCGCCGTCGACGGCATCGACCTCACCGTGCAGCCCGGCGCCATCGTGGCCTTCCTGGGGCCAACGGCGCCGGCAAGACCACGACCATCGGCATGCTCCTCGGCCTCTCCCAGCCCACCCCCGGGGACGTCAGCGCCTACGGCGTGGCGCCCCGCGAGGTCATCGCCCGGGACTGGTCTGCGCGGTGATGCAGACCGGCGGGCTCCTCAAGGACCTCACCGTGGCCGGGACGCCGCGCCTCACCGCGTCGCTGTTCGCCGACACGGCACCGGTGAGGTCCTTGATGAGCCCACCACCGGCATGGACGTCGAGGGGCGCAGCGTCTTCTGGAGCGCCGTCCGCGAGGACGCCCAGCGCGGGCGCACCGTCGTCTTCGCCACGCACTGCCTCGAAGAAGCCGACCTCTACGCCGACCGCGTGGTGATGGTCGCCCACGGCAGCGTCGTGGCCGACAGCACCGCCGCCCAGTTGCGCGCGACGGTCAGCGGTCGGACCCTGCGCGCCACGCTGATGGGTCCGGCCGGCGGCGCCGACGCGGCTCCGCTCGAGGGCTTCCGGGTGATGGACGGCGTCATCGGCGCCGAGGTCGCCGGCCGGGCGCTCACCGTCCACGCTGACGACACCGACACCGCCGAGGGCACCCGGAAGACGCACGAGAACCCGTCATGGCCAGTGCCACCATCCCCGCTCCCGCCTGGCCCACCGTCCGCGATCGGGCCGCCCGGCGCGTGCCACCCGCCGGCGGCTTCAACGCCACGCTGCTCGGCCTGGAGGTGCGGCGGATGCTCCGCAACCGGCGCACCCTGATCTTCACCCTGGTGATGCCGTGCGTGTTCTTCCTGATCGTCGGGCTGCAGAGCGATCTCTAGTCTCAGGCAGCCGGCAGGGGCGACGTCACCGCCTACGTCATGGTCTCGACGGCCCGGTACGGCGCGGCGCTGGCCACCACCACCGGGGGCTCGATGGTCTCCCTGGAGCGGAGCCTGGGGTGGAGCCGCCAGCTGCGCCTGACGCCGCCGAGCTCCCTGGCCTCCGTGGTGGTCAAGATGTGCACCGCCCCGGTGCTGGGCGCGGTCTCCGTGGTGGCCGTGTACCTGCTGGGCCTGCTCACCGGCACGGCGTCGAAGTCGGCGTGGGTGTGGGTGACCACGGCCCTGACCGTGCTGGCCGGCTCGCTGGTCTTCGCCGCGTTCGGGCTGTTCATGGGCTACCTGCTGCCCACGGAGAACCTCATGCAGATCCTGTCCTTCGCGCTGCTGATCTTTGCCTTCGGCGGCGGGGTGTTCATCCCCCTGAGCCGGATGGACGAGACGTTCCAGCAGATCGCCGCGTGGACGCCGATGTACGGGATCAACGAGCTCGTCCACCTGCCCTTCGGCGAGACCTTCCGCGTCCCCCAGGTGGTCAACGCCGTGGTGTGGCTGACGATCTTCGTCGCCGGGGTGGTGTGACGCTTCCGCCGCGACACCACGAGGGTGTGAGCGGGCTGCGCCCGGCGGCCATGGTCCTGGAGCCGCGCCGGGTGCATGGTCGCGACGTGGCGGACGTCGACGAGGGACGGAAGGCCGGCGAGGCGCGGTCCATGCGGCACCGTCGCTGGGGCCTGTTCTGCGCGGTGCTGTGTGCGTCTTCCTGGTGGGGCCGCTCGTGGGCGGGTGGGAGCGACGGGCCACCTCGCGGTGCTCCCGTCCGTCACCGTGCTCATGGTGGCGACCGCCGGCCCAGAGGGCGCCGTCGCGGCGGTCCATGTGGTCATCGCCGCCATCTTCCGGACGCCGCTTCGCGTCGCCGCCACGATCGCCGTGCTCGTGGCCGCGCTCCTGTGGCTGTTGGCCCGCCGGCCGGGCTGCGAGACGCTGGGCGGGATCTGGGTCTTCGCCTTCGTCGGGCTCGCGGTGTCGGTCAGCGTGGTCCAGCTGATGCGCCGCAACGTCGAGCTGGTCTCGGCCCGCACCGAGAACGAGCGCCTGCTGCTGGAGGCCGAGCGGCTGCGCATGGTGCGCGACCTGCACGACATCCTGGGTCACTCGCTGACGGTGATCACCGTCAAGGCGGAGCCGGCCGGCGCGCTGATGGACTCCGCTGCACCGGCGCAGCGGCCCGACGCTGCCTCCCGCTCGGGCGCGCTCGCACCGAGGTCGCCGACCCGGAGCGCCTGGCCCGCGACGCCCTGGCCGACGTGCGCGCCACCGCCCACGGGTACCGCGAGGTCTCCCTGCCCAGCGAGATCGCTCGCGCCGGCGAGGCGCTGCGGACAGCCGGCATCGCCGCCGACCTCCCGGGCGCCGCCGACGTGGTGCCCACCCCGCTTCGCGAGACGTTCGCCCGGGCGGTGCGCGAGGGCGTGACCAACGTGGTGCGCCACAGCGGTGCGTCCCGCTGCCAGGTGGTCCTCGAGGCCGACCGGCTGCGGGTCCACGACGACGACGGCGGCGCCGACGACGAGTGCTCCGAGGGCTCGGCGCCCGGCGCTGACGGTGCTGGTCCGGCGGGCCTGCGCGAGCGGGCGGCCGCCCTGGGCGCGACGGTCACCGCGGGACGCCGCAGCGACGGGTTCGTCCTGGAGGTCTCGCGGTGAGCATCCGCCTCCTCCTCGCCGACGACCAGGCCCTCGTGCGGGGGGCGCTCGCAGCCCGCGAGCACCACGTGGACGTCGCGCCGCTCGACGTCGAGGTGCCCGGGATGGACGGCTTCGCCGCCACCGCTGCGCTGGAGCTCGTCGTCGAGGACACCCCGGTCAAGGCGCTGGCCCATGCGGTCCGCGACGTCCGCGCCGGTCGCCGCGTCGTCGACCCGGCGCTCGCCGCCGACTCCCTCGTGGCGGGGGAGCCGCCCCTGATGCAGCGCGGGGCGGACGTGCTGCGCGCCGCCCGGGGCGGGGCGACCGTGGCCGACCTCGCCGCCGTGCTGTTCCTGTCCAGCGGGACGGTGCTCAACCACGTGTCGTCGGCCATCGGCAAGACCGGCAGCCGCGCCCGCGCCGAGGCGGTGGCCGTCGCCGACGGGAACAGTTGGCCGTGAGGCGCCCGGCCCGGCGGGTCAGCCGTCCGCCGGCTCCCGCTGCGTGACGCCCCGCAGGTCCACGCTGGCACCTTTCTCCGTGCGCTCGAGGTCGCCGGCGGCGATGATCGTGCCCCCGACCATCGTCGCCGAGGCGTCGGGCTCGGCGATGAAGACCGGGACCTCCGGGTCCACGCTGCGGAAGGTGCAGCCGTCCAGCGTCGCGCTCGCGTCCTCGCCGAGCCACACCTGCGCCGGTGAGCTGTCGCCGCCCCTGGTGCGCGGTCCGACGCCCTCGCAGCCGCGGGCGACGGTGTCGTCGGCCCAGAACCGGAAGTTGCGCTTGTTGTCGCGGGCGACGGCACCGACCAGCACGGTCGAGGTGGACTTGAGGTCGTAGCCGGCATCCGTGTTGCCGCTGGCCGAGGTGTTCTCGAAGCGCACGTCCCGGACGCCCCGCTCGGTCGCGAAACCGTCGCCGTTCCAGTAGTCGCGCAGCGTGTCGCGGGTGTTGTCCATCTGCACGCCGCGCAGCACCACGTCGTGCACCGTGTCCTCCAGGTGCACCCCGATGGCGAAGTCGTCACCGTCCTGCTGCTGGGAATCGCCGACGACGTCCTCCACGAGCACGCCGTGCGAGTCGTTGCGCAGCCGCAGCACCCGCTTGGAGAAGCCCGTCACGGTGATCCGCCTCAGCGTCAGGTCGCTGACGTCGGCGCTGCCGTCGTCGTCGGACCTGGCGTTCTCGAAGAACCGGCGCACGTTGGTGGCGGTGACGTCCTCGATCACCAGGTCTTCGACGTCGCCCGCGGCACGGAAAGCGTTCCCGACGTCCTCCAGCGCGAGGTCACGGAAGACCAGGTGCGAGGCACCCCGCTCGAAGGTGAAAGTGTCGGTGCCCGGCTCGCCGTCGGCCCGGTAGGGGCTGCTGCGATCGCTGCGGATCACAGCGGTCGCGGGCTGGCCGTCGCCGTCCACGCCCTCAACGATCACCGGTGAGCCGTCGACGCCGCCGGCGTCGCCGCTGAGTCGCTCGGTGGCCTCGGTGGCGCCCGGGTGGGCCCGGCGCCGCACGCGACCGCCCGGCGGCCTGTGCGCGACGAGGC
>JBBSRD010000026.1:0-14831 GCA_038243415.1 Actinomycetales bacterium
CGAGGTGGTGATGATCGAGCCCCCGGGCGGCATGTGGGGCAGCGCGGCCTTGACGGTCCAGAAGAGGCTGTAGGCGTTGGTCTTGAAGGTGTGGTCGAACTGCTCGGTGGTCAGCTCGGCGATGTCCGGGCACTGCTGCTGGTAGCCGCCGACCTCGCACAGGACGTCGATGTGGTCCAGGGCCGCCACCGACCTCTCGATGAGCTCGAGGCAGAAGGACTCCTGCGACAGGTCACCGGGCACCGCCGTGACCTTCACGCCGGCCTTCCTCGCCAGCTCGATGACCTCGTCGGCGTCGTCCTGCTCCTGCGGGAGGTAGGTCAGCACGAGGTCCGCGCCCTCGCGGGCGTAGGCGATGGCCACCGCGCGACCGATCCCGGAGTCCGCACCGGTGATGACCGCCGTGCGCCCGGCGAGGCGCCCGGAGCCGACGTAGGAGTCCTCGCCGTGGTCCGGGCCGGGCTCCATCGCCGAGACGGTGCCCTCCTTCTCCTGCTGCTGGTCCGGGAAGGAGGGGATCGGGTAGCGCGTGGTGGGGTCGGGGGAGGCGTTCTGGCCCTGGGGGCTGGTGGGCTTCGCGGTGTCGGTCACGCTCCATCGTCAGCCCGGTGGGCCATCGCCGCACGTGATCGTCGCCCTCAGAGGCGCGCGACGACCTCGCCGGCGGCGTCGAGGGCGCTCTCGCGCACCACCCACCGGGAGATGCCCCACCGCTCCCGCGCCGCCTCGAGCTGCTCGACGATCTCCTGGGTGCTGCCGACCCACAGGTAGGGCACGGCGAGCAGGTCGTCGACGGCCACGCCCGACTCAGCGGCCAGCACCTCGACGGCGCCGCGGCGGTCGTCGGTGACCCAGACCTCCTGCACCAGCGCCTCCAGCGGCGGTGCCTCGCGCCCGCCGCGCACCGCACCGGAGCGGACGGCGCTGACGCTCCGGTCCGTGCGCGCCGCGGACCAGGACACGGTGTGCGCGTGACCGTCGGCCAGGGTGGCGCCCAGACCGGACAGGCCCACGGCGTCGGCGTGCTCGCCCGCCCAGGCCAGCAGCCCGGGGTTGTTGCCGCCGACCAGCAGGGGCACCCGGGCCTGGACGGGGCGCGGCGTCGACAGGGTGACGTCGCGCAGCGCCCCGACCTCCTCCGCAGGCACGCTGCGCCCGTCCAGCAGGGTCCTCACCGCGGCGGCGACCGTCGTGAGGCGGGCCACGCGCTGGCTCGCTGCAGGTCTCCGGCTCCCGGTCATCTCCCACTCGGCCGGCGTGTGCCCGGCCCCGAGGCCGACCTCGGCGCGCCCCCCGGAGACCACGTCGAGGGTGGCGACGTCAGCGGCGATCAGCAGGGGGTCGCGGACGCCGGCGTTGAGGACGTGGCTGGCGAGGCGCAGCGTGCTCGTGACCGGCGCCGCCGCGGCGAGGGCGACGAGGGGCGAGGGTCCGGTGCCGGGGTGGTCGGGGACCAACAGCGCGCGGAACCCGTCGCCCTCGCAGCGCCGCGCCAGCTCGCTCCACGACGCGGCGTCCTTCGGGGAGGCCTGGAGCGAGACCTGGACCCGGTGGCTGTTCATGCCGTCACGGTGGCGCACCGATCAGCCGAGCGCCACGAGGACCGGCCGGTGTGTGCTCAGGGCGCAGCGACCCTCCTACGCTGACGCCGTGATCACGCTGCGCGAGGTGGCCCTGATGCGCGTCGTCGCCCAGCGGCTCGTCGGACCGCCCCTGGCCAGCGCGGCCGACGCGGCGCGCTGGACGACGTGCACCCAGGCCCAGGACCTCTCGAGCGCACTGACCTCGGTGGCGCTGCGCACTGCCACTCGCAGCCGCGCCGCGGTCACCGCAGCAGTGGACGCCGGCGAGATCATCCGGTCCTGGCCGATCTTGGCCGATGCGGGGCACCCTGCACCTCACCGCCGCCGAAGACCTTTCCTGGCTGCTGCGCCTGCTCGCGCCACGGATCGTCCGCTCCACCGTCGGTCGCCGCACCGGCCTGGGCCTCGACGAGACGCAGCTCCAGCGGGGCCTCGAGCTCACCGTCTCTGCGCTCGAGGGCGGACGCTCGCTGTCCCGCGCCGAGCTCTTCGACGTCTGGCGCCGCAGCGGGCTCGACCCCGCCGGCCAGCGCGGCGTGCACCTCCTGAGCTGGTTGGCGATGACCGGCGCCGTCGTCCTCGGACCCATGACCGACAGGGACCAGCACGTCGTCCTCCTGTCCGAGTGGGTCCCGCACCCCCGGGACCTCGACGGTGACCAGGCGTTCAGGGAGCTGGCGGTGCGCTACTTCCGCAGCCACGGGCCGGCACCCGCCACCGACCTCACCCACTGGGCCAGGCTCACCGCCGCCGAGACCCGAACGGCGGTGGCTCTCGCCCGCCCGTCGCTGGCCGCGGTCGACGTCGACGGCGCCGAGCACCTGCTCGACCCCGCCACCCCCGACCTGCTCCACGAGCACCGCTCCGAGGCCCAGGGGGGGCTGACCCTGCCCGGGTTCGACGAGCTGGTGCTCGGCCACCGCGACCGCCGCGCCCAGCTCGACCCCGATCACGCCGAGAAGGTGGTGCCCGGCGGCAACGGGATGTTCCGACCCACCGTCGTCCACGCCGGCCGCGTGGTCGGCACCTGGAGCCGGGGGAGGAGCGGCAGCCCCGCTGGAGCGTCGGCCACACCGTTCACCCGCTTCGCCCCGGAGGTCGAGGCCGCACTCCCCGGCGTCCTCGGCGCCCTGCCCTGACGCGGCCGGCCCGTCAGCCCGCCGCAGGTCCGGCGCTCGCGGCCGCCGCCCACTCGCGCGCCAGGAGGCCGTACTCGTAGCCGTCGACCCAGCCCAGGTCGGCGTGCCAGGAGCTCTCGACCCCGTGCTGCTCGCGGCGCATGCCCGCCTTCTCCAGCACCCGCACCGAGGCGGGGTTGTCGGCATTGCATCCCGCGGTGACCCGGCGGACGCCCAGGCGCTCGAAGGCCGCCGCCAGCAGGCCGCGCGCCAGGTCGCTGGCGACCCCCTGCCCCGCGGACGCCGGGTCGACGATGTAGCCGATGCCCGCCTCGGTGAGCGTCGGCTTCCCCGGCTGGCCCATCCCGTCCTCGAGCTCGAGGAAACCCATCGCCACCACCTGCCCGTCGAGCTCGGCCACGCAGGAGAAGTCGCTCGCGCTGGTGGGGACCGCAAGCCACTGGCGCCGGAAGGCCTCCGGCTCGGCAGAGGTGTAGATCATGAAGCGGTTGACTCCTGGGTCGTTGCGAAGCGCCAGCAGCGCGTCGAGGTCGTCCTCGACGGCTTCACGCAGCAGCAGCGCGCCCGTGCGTACCGGCCAGGGGCTGGTCATCATCGATCCGTCTCCGGTCATCGTCCGAGCTGTTCCGCGAGCATGACCCTGATGCCCTCGTCGTCCAGCTTCAGCACCGTCATGTCCTCTCCTCCATGATCTTCGGCGATACGGTCGACAGGATCATCGCTCGCGCCCGCCCGGACGCCTCGTCGTCGATGATGGACCGCGAGGGGTGGCGTCGTGCCCTCCACACCACGTCCGACGCAGGACCCGGCGCTGACCGTCCCCGGCGGGACGGTCCACCTGCTGCCGGACGACCTGCGACAGGGGCTCCTCGCGAGCCCCGAGGCGCTCGCGGCATGGAGGGACATCACGCCGCTCGCCCGCAACGAGTTCGTGTGCTGGGTGGAGGCCGCCCGCCAGCAGGCAACGCGCGAACGACGGATCCGCCGTGCAGGCGAGGAGCTGGAGGAGGGGAAGCGCCGGCCGTGCTGCTGGCCCGGGTGCTCCCACCGAGAACGCACGGGCCGGTAGCGGTCGCACCCCGCTGGATCCGACGACCACCTTGACGTCGGGCCTCCCGCCCTCGCACGATCAGCAGCGTGGACACCACGCGGGGCACGATCCTCTCCGTCAACGTCGGCGGCGAACGCCGGATCGCCGCGAAGGGTGGGACCAGCGGCATCGACAAGCGGCCCGTGGCAGGCCCCGTCATGGTGCGTGCGCCCGGGCCGAAGGGTGTGGGCGGCAGCGGCCTGGCCGGGGACCACATCAGCGACACCGCCCACCACGGCGGCGACGACCAGGCCGTGTACGCCTACGCGCGCGAAGACCTCGACGTGTGGGAGACCGAGCTGGACCGCCTGTTGCCGGGCGGGACGTTCGGGGAGAACCTCACGACCGCTGGCGTCGACGTCAACGGCGCCGTCATCGGCGAGACCTGGGCCGTCGGCAGCCTGCAGTTGCAGGTCAGCTGCCCGCGAGTGCCCTGCGTGACCTTCGCGGTGTGGCTGGGCCAGGAGCGCTGGGTGCCCCGGTTCACCGCAGCGCGCGTGCCGGGCGCCTACCTGCGGGTCCTCGAGGCCGGTGAGGTCTGCGCCGGCGACGCCGTGCAGGTGCTCGACGTGCCCGGCCACGGCGTCGACGTCGCGACCGCGTTCGCGGCGTTCACGGGCGAGCCGGAGCTCCTGCCCCTGTTGCGGGACGTCTCCCAGCTTCCCGCGGAGGGCCGTGAGGTCGTCGAGCGTCGGCTGCGGGCACGTCAGGAGCGCTGACGCGGAGCGCGTCGTCTGCGAGATCGTCGCCGGCCGTGCCCCGCGCACGTCGTGGTGAGAGGCGAGCGGGTGCTGTCGTTCACGTCTTCTCTCGATTCGCCGGTGCCGGACCCACCACCGAACCGTTCTCCGGGGGGAGAAGGATCAGAAGCCTCGACCTGCGCTCTTCCCACGATCGATATCGCGCGCGATGTCCTGGTAGGCGCGAGTCATCTCCGGGTCGTCGCCCGAGCCGCCTCGTGCTCGCCGATCGAGCCCGCGACGGACACCGAAGATGCTTCCGGCGACGATCAAGGTGACCACTATCAGGACGACGATGACTGTCGTGGTCATGAGCTCACATCTTCTGTGTGTTGAGAGCGCGTGCATCTCTTGTGATCCTCTTGACGATATCTCCCGGCTTTTGGACGCGTCGACCCCGTCACCCGAGGATCGTCGATGGGCGCTGCGCCGGTGCGAGGCTGGTGGACAGCGCCGCCGCCGCGCCCTCCGACCGCGAGCACGCGTGAGGCAGCAGGGTGCCAGCCGATGAGCGAGCAGGTCTGCCCCGCCGAGCAGGACGTCGCAGAGGGCTCGATCTCCGGGTTCGAGGGACGGTCGGGCGAGCTTCAGGTCGTGGATCGGGAGTGGTTCTCGAGACGCCAGATCGCCTGACGCGGCGACCGGCCATGATCGGTTCGAGATCCAGCGACACGATGGCCGGTGTGCCGGACAAAAAGGAGTCATGAGCCCCCCACCGGACCGGGAGCGACGTTTTCAGTCGCTGTACGCCGAGCTGCGCCCCGAGCTGCTCCGCTTCGTGCGGCGACGCGAACCCGAGCCCGGTGTGGCCGGGGACGTCGTCGCCGACGCGCTCCTGGTCGTGTGGCACCGCCTCGACGAGGCGCCTAACGACCTCGACGACGCTCGGGCGTGGACGTAGGGCATCACCCGCAACACGCTGCTCACCGCACGGCGCGGACGCGGGCGCCGCCGTGCGCTCGGGGTGCGCGTGGCGGCGCAGGGCACGGTCCCGCACGACGGCTCCCACGAGGGCATCGACGGCGTCGTCCACCGCGTCGACCTCGCACGGGCCTGGGCCCGGCTCTCCGACGCCCAGCAGGAGACCCTCGCGCTGACCGTCCTCGACGCTGCTCAGGCCGCAGCGGTGCTGGGGATCTCGCCCGTGGCCTTCCGTCTGCGCCTGAGCCGGGCCCGGCCGGCCCTGCACCTCCGCCTCGACCACAGCCCGTCCGCCGTGAGCGCACCGGCCGGCCCCACCGTCAGGAGCACCCCGTGACCGCGACCCACGACATCGAGACCGTGCTGCTCACCATGGACCCGGCGCCCCCCGGCGAGCCCGGCGAGGACGACGCCCGCGCCGCGGCGGACCTGCGACGGATCCTGGCCACCGACCCTCATCCGAAGACGGGCTGGAGGTCGGCCACAGGTGGATGACGCCGGTTCAGCGCCGGACGACGGGTCCCTGCAGCTGCCGTGGTTGCCGTCCTGGCCACTGCTCTCATCGTCACGCCGTTCCTCGGCAGCACGACGCCCGCCTTCGCCACCTGGACGGCGAGCCCCGACGCTGTCATGTCCGCCGAGGCCCGCCCCGCCGCCCAGAGCTGCAGGGATCTGACGGGCAAGAACGCCACTGCGGACGAGCGGACGCGCCTGAGGGACTCACGCGCGGTCGTGGCCGAGCAGCGGGGGGTGTGGACGACGGTGATGCTCGCCGGCGAGGGTGGCTTCTCGGCGACGTGCCTCACCCCTGGGTCGAACGGGTTCTTCGGCGGAGGAGGCGAGATCGGATGGCTCGGTGTCAGCGCTGTCGCCCCCCGCGGGTCCGAAGGACGTCGTGGCCACCGACCTGGCCACCGCCTCCATCTCCGGCTCCGGACACCTGTCCCTGGCTGCTGGCCTCATCGGCGCCGACGTGACGGCGGTGACCTACCGAAACCCGTCCGGTGAGGACGTCGACGCCACCGTCGACGACGGGCGCTTCATCTTCTGGTTGCCGGGCGACGCTCTCGGCACCGCTCCCGGCGAGGGTGCGGACGTCGAGGTCACCTACCGCGACGGCGCCACCTCCACCATCACGCTCGGCTTCCGGTGACTGCTGGCAAGACGCTGCGACGTCCTGGTCTCCTTCAGCGGCCACCGCGGCGTCCTGGGGTTGGCCTCCCTGGGCCTGCTCGCCGCCTGACCCTGCACGGCGGCCGGGACGGGTGCGGGCGCGGTGGGCGAGCGGTGTCTGCGGCGATCACCGCTTGTGGGCCACGGCGAAGGTGCGCAGGAACGGAAAGACGGTTCCGGAGGCGCGGGCGGGGTAGGCCTGGCGCAGGAGGGCCGCGTACTCAGCGCTGAACGCCTCGGCCTCGTTCTCGCTCAAGGCCTGGAGCACGGGCTGGAGGCCGGTACCCCGGACCCACTCGAGGACCGGGTCGTCGCCGGTCAGGACGTGGAGGTACTGCGTCTGCCAGACGTCGGCGTGCAGGCCGCCGCCGGTGAGCAGCTCGAGGTACGCGCCGGGCTCGGCCACGGAGGTGGCGTCGCGCAGGACACCGTGCAGCCGGTCACGCCACCGGGGGGAGCCGGCGAGCTCGCGCATCAGAGCGTGCGAGGGGGCGTCGAAGTTCGACGGGACCTGGACGGCGATCCACCCGCCGTCGTCGAGCTGGTCGGCCCAGCGGCTGAGGAGCTCGGTGTGCTGCGGTACCCACTGCAGGGCGGCGTTGCTGATCACCACGTCGACGCCGCTCGCGTCGACGTCCTGCGCGTCGCCGAGCCTGAAGCTGACGCCCTGGCCGGTGGGCGTGCGCTCGATCATCTCGGGCGAGGAGTCCACGCCCAGGATCGTGGCTGCCGGCCAGCGCTGCGCCAGGGACAGGGTGAGCGCACCGGGGCCGCAGCCGACGTCGACGACCGTGCCCGGTGACTCCGCGCCGATCTGAGCGACGAGGTCGAAGAAGGGCCGACTGCGGTGGTTCGACCAGCGGGCGTGCTGCGTGGGGTCCCAGCGCATCAGGGTCCGATCTCTCGTGGCTGCGGCGATCTCTGTACCTCAGCACAGTTCCAGGCCGATCACGCGCGGCCCCGCTGTGGTGGTCGCCGGCGTGGACGCCACCGCGACCGGGTCCGGGACTCTCTCCCCGCTCATCCCGCGGTCCGAGGGATCGTCTTGCGCCACCGGCGCTCGAAGACCACCTCGCCCCCCTCACGGGCGACCACGTGGTCCTCGGTGTGGAAGGACTCGTCGTCGCACCGGATCTCCGAGCGGGTCACCACCTCGACGTCCCAGCCCAGGTCCGGGCGGCGCAGGCGCACCGTCCAGTCCGAGCGGGTGCGCGCGCTCTGCGGGTCGCCGTCGCTCACCCAGTAGCGCTCGAACGCCGACTCGTCGTAGACCAGCCCGTCGGGGTACGTGCGGGTGCCCCCGTAGCGCGGGTCCACCTCCAGGAGCCACCCGCCCGCCGCCACGTCGCGCACCACCCGCCGCTCGGGGCGGCCTTCCGGCGGGTCGCCGAAGACCACCGGCAGCGGCGGCGCCTGCTCCGGCTCCTCGAACGTGATGGCGGGGCGCTCGCGGTCGCGCGTCGCGTCGCGCACGGGCAGCTCGCACCAGCTGCGGGCCGCGTCGATCCCCAGCTCGACGGGCCGGGGGTGGGGCCACACCCACGGCCAGTACGCCGAGGACACCGCGAGGCGCACCCGGTGGCCGGGCGCGAAGCGGTGACCGATGCCCTTGAGCTCGAAGCAGACGTCCTCGCTCGCCCCCGGGTCCCAGTCGAGCGAGCGGTCGCGCCCGTGGCGGCTGGTGAGGTTCAGGACCCCGACGGTGACCAGGGTCGAGGACCCGTCGGGTGCGACGTCGCACAGGCGCGCGACGACGTGCCCGCGGGCCTGGTCGCAGGCCAGCGCCACGCCGAGGCGGGCGCGCCCGAGGATCTCCAGCGCCTCGCGCAGGGCGGGGGAGTCGAAGCACACCGAGCGCCCGTCCTCCTCGCGCTGGTCCGGGGGGAGGTCCGCCTCGTTGCCGTAGGGGAAGTAGCGCCCGGCGTCGACGCCGGTGTGCTGCGGGGAGCTGACCACGACGCGCCCGTCGACCTCGGGTGCTGTGGTCGAGAGCTGGTCCGCCAGGCCCCACCGGACGGGGCTGACCTCCGGTGCCGGCCAGCGCTGCGCGCCGACCCAGCGGCCAGGACGTCTCTCGTAGGTGGTGGCGGGAGGGACCGACTCGTTGATCCACGCCCGCAGCGCGGGGTCGGCCATGACGCCGGTGTCGACGTCCTTGAGCCAGTGGTCCCACCAGCGCAGGGTCTCCTGGAGGAAGCCGATGGCCGGGCCGGGCGGCAGGCCGATGTCGGGGTACTGGTGGGACCAGGGCCCGACGATCCCGCGCACGGGGGCGTCGAGGTGCTCGACCAGGCGCAGGACGGTGTCGCGGTAGGGGTCCGCCCAGCCGCCGACGGCCAGCGTCGGGGCGGTGATGGCCGCGTAGTCCTCACAGGCGCTGCCGCGCTGCCAGTAGGCGTCGCGGGTCTGGTGGGTGAGCCACTCGTGGATGAACGGCTGAAGGTGCTCGAGGCGGCCGAGCCAGCGCTCGCGCCACACCTCTCCCACCTGCGCCGGGTCCGGCGGGCGGGAGGCGAAGGCCAGCATCGTGGCGGCCCAGGCGTGCATGTCGACGGCGAGGACGGCCCCGCCGACGTAGTGCACGTCGTTGTCGTAGCGGTCGTCCGCGGAGCAGACCGTGACGATCGCGCGCAGCGCCTCGGGGGCGCGGGCGGCGACCTGCAGGCTGTTGAACCCGCCCCAGGAGATGCCGAACATCCCCACGCGCCCGCTGCACCAGTCCTGGGCGGCGAGCCACTGCACGACCGCGACGCCGTCGTCGGTCTCCTGCTCGGAGTACTCGTCCTGCACGCGCCCCTGCGAGGCGCCGGCCCCGCGGATGTCGACGCGCACCGAGGCGTAGCCGTGGCCGGCGTAGTAGGGGTGGCGCTGGGCGTCGCGCGGCGCCGTCCAGTCCCCGAGGCGGTAGGGCAGGTACTCCAGCAGCGCCGGCACCGGCTCCTGCGTCACGGGTCGCCAGATCCGGGCGTAGAGCGCGGTGCCGTCGGCCATGGGGACGGTGACGTCCTCCACGGTGGTCTCGTCGGGCATGTCGGTGAGGTGTCGCACGGGTCCTCCGCGGTTCTTGAGGGGCAGGTGTCGAGCGAGAAGGCGGTCAGCGCACGGGCGTCATGGTGCGCGTCATCCACGGCCGCGCCGCGATGATCGCGAGGCCCGCGATCACGGGGACGGCGCCGTTGACGCCGAAGTACCACGCGTCGGGCACCTGGCCGTAGAACTGGACCGTCTGGGCCTGGATGCCGTTGGCCAGCGCCAGGGACAGGAACCACAGGGCCATGCCCTGGCTGGAGAAGGCCGACGGCGCCAGCTTGCTCGTCGCTGAGAGCCCCGCGGTCTCCAGGAGGACGTCGCCGAGCCCGACGAGGAGCAGCACGAACAGCAGGATCCACACCGTCAGCTGGTAGTCACCGGAGCGCCCGAGCGTCGCGACGGCGAGGATCAGGTACGCCAGGCCGCCGAGGACCACGCCGATGGCGACCTTGAGGGACACGTGCGGCTGGCGCGGCCCCATCTTCAGCCACAGCGCGGCGACCAGCGGGGCCACAGCCACCTCGGCGAGGCCCAGGAAGGAGGAGAACCAGCTCGCAGGGAAGTCCCAGCCGAACAGGGAGCGGTCGACGTTCTCCTGGCCGAGGAGGATCAGCACGGTGTAGGACTGGAACAGGACGTAGTTGAAGGCCACCGAGCCGAGCCACAGCACGAGGAAGGGCCGCAGGCGGCCGCGCTCCTGCGGGGTGACCCGGGGGCTGCGGAACAGGACCACGAAGTAGACAATCGGCGCGACCATGGCGAGCACGGTCAGCCCGTCCACCACGCCGCCCACGCTCAGCAGACCGGTGAGGCCGAGCAGGGTCAGAGCGAGGACCACGACGACCGCGCCGACGGCGAGCATCGTCAGCGTGCGGCGCACGGTCTGCGCGGGCAGGGGGTGGTCGACCCCGCTGCCCTGGCCCGGGATGCCGCGCCGGCCGACCACGTACTGCACCAGGCCCAGCGTCATGCCGACCGCGGCCGCGGAGAACCCCCAGTGCCAGCCGGCCACGGCGCCGAGGAACCCCGTGACCAGCGGCCCGAGGAACGCCCCGACGTTGATGGCCATGTAGTAGAGGGCGAAGCCGGCGTCGCGCCGCTCGTCGCGGGTGCCGTAGAGCTTGCCCACCAGGTTGGAGACGTTCGGCTTCAGCAGGCCCGTGCCCAGGCTGATGAGCACCAGCCCGACCCACGTGCTGACCTCCACGGGCACGGCCATCGTGTAGTGCCCGACAGCGATGAGCACCCCGCCGAGCAGCACCGCGCGGTAAGAGCCGAGCAGGCGGTCCGCCACCCACCCGCCGCCGACCGAGACGAGGTAGACCAGCGTCCCGTACGCCGCCGCGATCGACGCCGCGGTCCCCGGCTCCAGGTCCAGGCCCTCGTCGAGGCCCGAGGCGGTGAAGTACAGGACGAGGATCGCCTGCATCCCCAGGAAGGAGAACCGCTCCCACACCTCCAGGCCCGACAGGGTGCCCAGCGCCTTGGGCTGCCCGAAGAAGCGGTGATCCCCCTCGGCGGCGGCGGCGCCGTCCTGGTCCGTCGGCGTGCTCGCAGTCATCGGGGCTCCCTGGTGCGTCGAGGACGAGAGCGCGGGGCCTCTCGCGCGGTCGTGGTGCAGGGGTCGTGGCTGCTCAGCATCGAGGAGCCGCTCTCACACTAAGTGAAGGGTGGACGGCCCTCGCCGCTGCCTGGCCTGCCCGCAGGGCCGACGGCCCGTCCGGCGCTCGCGGACCGCACGCGGGGACGTCAGCGCCCGAGGGTGATCGCGGTCTCCAGGAGCATGGCGTGGACGAAGGCCTGGGGGAGGTTGCCGCGCAGCTGGCGCTGGCGCACGTCGAACTCCTCCGCCAGCAGGCCGGGCGCCCCGGCGGCGGCGCGGTTGCGCTCGAAGGCCCGGAACGCCGCGACGCGGTGCGCCGCGGCCCGCTCGTGGTCACCGGCGTCGGCGGCGGCGCGGGCCTGCTGGTCCTCGGCGAGGGCGACGACGAACCCGCACAGCAGGAACGCCCCCTCGTTCGCCCCCAGGGCTCGTCCGTCGTGGGCGAAGCGGTACACGTAGCCGTCCTCCACGAGGGAGGCCCGCACGTGGGCCAGCGTCGCGACGGTCCGCGGGTCGTCGGCGGGCAGCGCCCCGCGCACCGCGGCGAGCAGCAGGGAGGCGTCGGTGCCCTCGTGCTCGGGGCTGCGCTGCCACCAGCCGCCCGGCGCCAGGCACCGGGTCGCGGTCTCGGCCATGATCGTCTCTGCGAGCGCCAGCTGGGCGCCGGCGTCCTCACCGCCCCCGGCGCGGGCCCACGCCCGCAGGCCCGCCACGCAGGCCAGCCGGGACTGGGTCCACCAGGCGGGCTCGAGCTCCCACAGCCCGGCGTCGTCGCCTCGCCACAGCTCCCCGACGGCAGCGACGAGGGACCGCGCGGCCTCCTGGGTGCGGGCGGTGGCCTGGCCGCTGCTCGCCGCGGCGGCGCAGAGGAGCAGGAGGTCGCCGTAGGTGTCGAGCTGGTGCTGGGCGCCCGCGTCGTTGCCGACCACGGTGCGCCCGCCGGGGTAGCCGGGCAGGTCCAGCTCGCGCTCGCCGGGGACCGGTGAGCCGTCGGTGCGGTACGCCGGCGCCAGGGAGGCGGGGTGATCGAGGACCCTGTCGGTGAGCCACCCGAGCTGGCGGGTGAACAGCTCGACGACCAGCGCGTCACCCGGCTCGCCGCCGCCGCCGGCGCGTTCGGCGGTCGCGGTGGCGGGCGAGGCGGGGAGGGCGCTGACCAGGGCCAGGCACGTCCACGCCTGGTCGCGCAGCCAGGTGTAGCGGTAGTCGTAGGCGCGGTCGCCGTCGACGTGCTCGGGCAGAGACGTGGTCGCCGCGGCGACCATCGCGCCGCCCGGGGTGGTCAGGCCGGCGAGGACGGCGAAGGCGTGGCGCACGTCGCGGCGCGCCACCACCCCCTGCAGCTCGGGCACCGAGCGCGCCCAAGCGGTCTCGGTGGTCTCCCACGCGAGCTCGGGGTCGATCTCCGGGCGGCCGGCGAAGGTCTCGCGGGAGACCTCGAGCACCAGGTCGTGCTGGGCGCCCGCGGGCAGGGTGAGGTGGACGGCCACGCCCCCCGCGACCGAGCGCGCGCTCTGGCGGCGCCCGCCGTCCTCGCCGGGACGGTGCGCGGGCCGGGCCCCCGAGAGCCTCCAGCACACGTCGCCGGTGCGACCGGTGTACACGCCGTCGCCGACCCTCGTCACGTCGCTCGAGGGGGTGCGCCCGTAGTTCCCGCACACGTCGACGCCCACGTCGACCTCGACGTCACCGTGCTCGGCGCTCAAGCGGCGCAGGAGCACCACCGTCCGCGGGTCCGAGGGCATGGCCAGGGCCTCGCGGCAGAGGAGGACCTGGCCGGAGCCGGTCCACTGGTTGTCGAAGATCAGCGACCCGTCCTCGTAGTGCCCGCCCCACACGAAGCGCCCCACCGGGCTGAGCGTGAACGCCCCGCCGCCGCCGATCAGCGGGGCGAGGACCGCCTCGTCGTCCCAGCCGGGCGCGCACAGCCACGCGACGTCCCCGCGCGGGCCGTACAGGGCGGCGCGGTGCCCGTCGGCGACCAGCGCGTAGTCGCGCAGCACCTCGGGGGCGAACCCGTCGGGGGATCCCATCAGCTCACGACGTCCTTCCTGGAGAACCTCCACCACGCCCCGGCCAGGGCCACGATCGACCAGGACACCGAGACCGCTGCGCCGCGGATCACGTCGGACCAGTCGACCACGGGGGAGAACAGGTCCAGCCACGCGCCCGCGTCGTGGGTGGGCAGCCACACCCGCAGGTCCCCCAGTGCGGTGATGGAGTCGAGGATGTTGGACAGGATCAGCAGGAGCACCGCCCCGCCCACCGCGCCGAGAGCGGCGTCGGTGAGCGTCCCCAGCCAGAAAGCCACCGCCGCCACCCACAGCAGCGAGACGAACACGTACAGCGTGGCCTGGGACAGGCGCAGCACCCCGTCGCCCACCGGCAGGGTGGTTCCCAGGATCGTCGTGAGGTCGCCGCCGCCGTAGAAGAGCGTGCCGAACGCCAGCGCGGACGCCACGATCCCCACCACCGCCAGCAGACCGCTGGCCAGGCCCACCGTCAGCTTCACGCCCAGCAGGCGCCGGCGCGGCACGGGCGCGGCCAGGAGGTAGCGCAGCGAGCCCCACGTGGCCTCCGAGGCGATGCAGTCCCCCGCGAACAGCGCCACGGCCACCGCGAGGAGGAACCCCGAGGACGCCAGGAGGATGAACACCGCAAAGTTCACCCCCGAGCTCGTCGCCAGGTCCACCAGCGAGGCACCGCCGTCGCCGTCGTCGTCGTTGCCCAGCGCGAAGGCCCCGACGACCAGCAGCGGCAGACCCAGGACCAGGCCGAAGACCACGAGGGTCCGGCGGCGCCCCGCCTGACGGCGGACCTCCACCAGCAGCGGCAGCGAGGTGGTGTGCCGCCCCGGGCGCGCCGGCCCGGCGCTCGCGGGGAGCGCGCCGGTCTGGGGGGTGGGGCTGCTCCGTGACATCACTGCTCTCCGACGAGCTCGAGGAAGACCTGCTCCAGGTGGCGCTGGGGGACCACGGCGCGCACCGCCACGCCGTCGGCGACCAGCGCGGCGACCACGTCGTCCGCGGCCGGCGCGCCCCGGGCCGCGGGAAGGGTGACCAGCAGCCGTTCCCCGGGGGCGTCGCTGTCGATCGCGGCGTGCAGGCCCTCGACGCCGCCGGCGAGGCCGTCGACCACGGCCAGGGCGCGCTCGGCCTCGCCGGTGCCGACGTCGACCGTCACCGAGCTCGCGGTGCCCACCAGGTCGGCCACCGATCCCTGCGCCAGGACCTGGCCCTTGGCCATGACCACGACGTGGCTGCACGTGGCCTCGACCTCGGCGAGCAGGTGCGAGGAGACGATGACGGTGCGCCCGGTGGCGGCGTAGTCCCGCAGCACCTGGCGCATCGCGGTGATCTGCGGCGGGTCGAGGCCGTTGGTGGGCTCGTCGAGCACGAGGAGCTCGGGCAGCCCCAGCAGCGCCGAGGCGATACCGAGCCGCATGCGCATCCCCTGGCTGTAGCCGCCGACGCGGCGCTCGACCCGGTCCCCCAGGTCCGCGACGGCCAGCGCCTCCTCCAGGTGGGCGTCCTCGGCGGGGCGCCCGGTGGC
>JBBSRD010000027.1:0-14406 GCA_038243415.1 Actinomycetales bacterium
GCACGTCCGAGAGCAGCCCGTGCAGCGCGTGCCCGAACTCGTGGAACGCCGTCCTCACCTCGTCCAGGCTCAGCAGCGTGGCCTCCCCCGCCGGCGGCTTGCCGACGTTCAGCGTGTTCGTCACCACGGGTCGCTGGTCAGGGTCGCCCGGCAGGTGGCTCTGGTCGACGTAGTTGGTCATCCACGCCCCACCCCGTTTGGTGTCGCGGGCGTACGGGTCCAGCAGGAACAGCCCCAGCGGCTCGGACTCTTCCGTGGTGACCTCCCACGCCCGCATGTCCGGGTGCGGCATGGGCAGGTCGGTGCGCTCGGAGAAGGACATGCCGTAGAGCTTCGAGGCGGCGAAGAAGACCCCGCGCTGGTAGACGCTGTCGAACTCGAAGTGCTCTCGCAGCTCGGCCGGGTCCAGTGTCATCGCTCCCTGGGACTCCCTTGCCGCGTAGTACCGCCAGTCCCACGCCCGCAGCGGCCCGTCGTGACCGTCGGCGTGCAGCAGCTCGGTGAGCTCCGCGGCCTCACGGCGGGCGTTGGCCACCGCCGGTTCGACGATCGACGTGAGGGTTGACATCACCGTCTCCACATCGCCGGCCGTCTGGTCGTCGATGACGTAGTGGGCGTGCGACGTGAAGCCCAGCAGCACGGCCCGCTCGGCCCGCAGCGCAGCGATCCGGGTGATGAGCGCCCGGGTGTCGTGCTCGCCGCCCCGCAGACCTCGCGTGACGGACGCGGTGTGCACCCGCTCGCGCAGCGCCCGGTCCTCCAGCGACGCCAGCACCGGCTGGCTCGTGGGCAGCACCACGGTGAGGAGCCACCCGTCGAACCCGCGGTCATGTGCGGCAGATGCGGCCGTGGCCTTGGCCCCCGCCGACAGACCGACCAGCGACGCCTCGTCGGTGACGTGCACCGCGGAGTCGTTGGCCTCGGCGAGGAGGTGCGCGCCGAACGACGTGGTCAGCTGCGACAGCTCGCCGTTCAGCGCCCGCAGGCGCTCCTGGTCCTCAGCGGAGAGTGCCGCACCGGCCCGCACGAAGTCAGCGTGGTACCGCTCGACGAGGCGCCGCTCCTCCTCGTCCAGCCCGACGTCGTGCCGTACGGCGTGCACCGCGTCGATCCGGGCGAACAGCGCCGCGTCGAGGTGGATCTCGTCGGAGTGCGCGGACAGCAGCGGCGAGACCTCGGCCTCCAGCTCGCGCAGCTCCGGGGTGGAGAACGACGACGTCGCGGAGTCGAACACGTGCTCCGCCCGCTGCAGCAGCGCGCCGGTGCGCTCGAGGGCGTCGACGGTGTTGGTGAACGTCGCCTCGCCGGCGTGGGCGGCGATGCGGTCGACCTCGCGCCGGTGCTCGGCCATCCCCTCGATCAGCGCGGGGCGCAGGTGCTCGAGGCGGATCGCGTCGAACGGGGGGAGAGCGAAGGGCAGCTCGCTGGGTCGCCCCAGCGGATTCTCGTCATCGAGCATGACGAGAACGTAGCGGACCGGTGACGGTGCGCCAGTGGTGATCACTCAAGTCGTGACCAGAGCGCCCGGACGGGTATGACTGCTCCGTGACCCTCACGGTGCCCGGACCAGCGACCATCGCCCACCTCGGGGCGACGTGCGCCTACGCGGGCTTCCAGTGGACCATCGCCGCGCTGGTCTACCCCCAGATCGCCACCACCGGACGGACCGCTGCTGCCACGTTCTCCGCCTACGAGGAGTGGCACGCCCGCCGCACCGCGTTCCTCGTCACCCCGCTCTTCGCCGCCCTGGTCGGAGCGACCGCATGGCTCGTCGCCAGCCGTCCCGCCTCCGTGCTGGCGTGGGCGGCGGCAGCGATGACGGCGGCCGTGCTCGTCGCCACCGCCGCCGGCGCCGTGCCCCAGCACGAACGCCTCAAGAAGGGCTTCACCGAGGACGCCATGCGGTCGCTCCAGAAAGCGGACGCGCTGCGCACCGTGGCCGCCAGCACCCAGGTGGTGCTCGCCGTCGTGCTGGTGGTCGTCGGCTGATCCGCGACGAGCCATGATCAGCCCCATGACGCCGACCCTCGACGCCCGCACCCAGCACCGGCTGACCCTCGTGGCCCGCAGCGGGTTCGTCGTCTCCGGGCTGCTGCACGTGATCATCGGTGTCCTCGCCGCCCGGATCGGCCTGGGCAGCCGCAGCGGGGAGGCGAGCTCTGCGGGGGCGCTGGGGAGCATCGCGCAGAACCCGTTCGGGCAGGTGATGCTGTGGGTGGCCGTCCTCGCCCTCGCGGCGCTCGGCGCCTGGTACCTCTTCACCGCCTACCAGGACGGGCGTGACGGCGCGGCCGGCGGGCTCTCCTCGGCGCAGGGCGACCCCCAGGACACCGCCCGCGACGCCGCCTCGGCGGTCAAGAACGCCGCCAAGGGGATCGCGTACGTCGCCATCGCCGTCACGGCCTTCACCTACGCCACGGGCGGCTCCTCGTCGGAGAACCAGAAGACGGACGACATCACCGCCCAGGTGATGGGCTTCCCCGGGGGCCGGTGGCTCATCGGGGCCGTCGGCCTCGCCGTCGTGGTCGTCGGCGCGTACCACGTGTTCTCGGGCGTGACGGGGAAGTTCCTCGAGACCGTGCGGAACCTCCCGCAGCCCCCCGCCGGCCGGGCGATGAGGGTGCTCGGCCACGTCGGCTACGTCGCCAAGGGCATCGCGCTCGGGGTCGTGGGCGCCTTGTTCGTCACCGCCGCCGTGCAGGCCGACCCCGACGACGCCGGGGGCCTGGACCAGGGGCTGCGCACGCTCGGCGAGCAGCCCTTCGGGGCGGTCATCCTCGTGGTCGTCGGTATCGGGTTCGTGGCCTTCGGCGCATTCTGCGTGGTGCGGGCGCGCTACACCGACGTCTGAGCGCCGCGTCACCGAGCGGGGAATGATCGCCCGACCTCGCGGGCTTGCCACGGTGACGCCGTTCGTCGTCATCTCCCGAGCACCAAGGAGCACCGATGCCCACACGCACCGCACGCACCGCCTGGAACGGCACGCTCGAGGACGGCTCCGGCCAGGTCGAGATGACCTCCTCAGGCGTGGGCACCTACACCGTCTCCTTCCCCAAGCGCGCCGCTGAGAAGGCCGAGGGCTCCACCAGCCCCGAGGAGCTCGTCGCCGCGGCCCACTCCTCCTGCTACGCCATGCAGCTCTCTGCGCTGATCGGCGCGGCCGGCGGCACCCCCGAGTCCCTCGACGTGAGCGCTGACGTCTCGCTCGGCCCGGACGGCGACGGCTTCAAGCTCACCGGCATCGCCCTGACGGTGCGCGCCGAGGTCACCGGCCTCGACGCCGCAGGCTTCGCGAAGGCCGCCGAGGACGCCAAGGCCACCTGCCCGATCTCCAAGGCGCTGACCGGCGTCGAGATCACCCTGGACGCCGCGCTCGAGGGCTGAGCGACCCAGCGCACGACGAAGCCCCCCGCACCTGCGTGCGGGGGACTTCGTCGTGCGGGTCGTCGCTCTCAGAGCGAGAGCAGCGACTCCGGACCGAGCCGCAGGTTCTTCATGAGCACGACGGTGGTGCCCGTGTCGTCGGGCTGGTAGGAGAGGTCGTCCACGAGCATCCGCATCAGCGGGACTCCGCGCCCGTGGGTGAGGTGCTCGTCGCCCTCCATCGCGCCCTCGAGCGCTTCGGCGTCGAACGCGCCGCCCTTCTCACGGATCGAGATGCGGCAGACGTTGCCCTCCACGGCCAGCTCGACGTCGAAGCCGTCCGACGGGTCCCCGTGGCTGATGACGTTTGCACACGCCTCCGTCAGCGCCAGCGCGATGTCGTCGATGCACCCACGGTCTACCTGCAGCTCGGCCAGCGTGGACTCGGCGAGGTGGCGGACGACGGAGACGTACTGGTGGTCGATGGGCAGCGTCAGCGAGAAGTTGACCTGCACCGTGTGGCTCCCCTCCGTCGATCCGGCCGCCTGCGGGCGGTGACGGCCGCATCATGGCACGTCAGGCCTGCGCGCCACGCTCTTTCTCGACAGCATCGAGCTTCGCGTCGTGGTCGGCCTTCGCGGCGTCCTCCTGGGAGGCGTGCTCGGCCATGGTCTTGCGGACCTCGTCCATGTCGAGGCCGCGCACGCCCTCGATGACCTGCTCGAGCGCCGGCGGGGGCAGCGCGCCGGGCTGGGTGAAGACGAGGATGCCCTCGCGGAAGGCCATGAGCGTGGGGATCGACGTGATGCCCGCGGAGCCGGCGAGCTGCTGCTCGGCGTCGGTGTCGACCTTGGTGAACACGACGTCGGTGTGCTTCTCCGACGCGCGCTCGTACACGGGGCCGAACTGCTTGCAGGGGCCGCACCACTCGGCCCAGAAGTCCACCAGCACCATGTCGTTCTCGGCGAGGACCTCGGGCAGGGACTGGGCGGTGGCTTCGATCGTGGTCATGGTGGTGCCAACGACGGATCGACCAGAAGGCTTCCTGCGACGCTCAGCGCGTCGAACCGCTCAGTGCGGTCCGGAGCTCAGAGCTTGGAGAGCTTGGTGGAGGGCAGCGAGACGCGCAGCACCCCTCCGCCGCGGAAGTCCGCGACCACGTCGACGCCGGGCTCGCCGCCGACGACCTTGCCCAGGCCGTAGCGGTCGTGGCTCACCCAGTCGTCGAGCTCGAAGGACTCAGAGACCGCCGGGGAGCGGTCGAAGGGAGACGTTGCGAGGACTCGGCGCGCAGCCGTGGGGCGGGGGCTCATCCCTGCCAGCATCACCCCGGAACCTGGGGATTACCAGTGTCCTACGGCGTGTCGCACGAAACACGCCGCCGCGGGAACGATTGCGAGTTCAGGAATCTCCCAGGTTGGGTGGGTTCACCGAGTATGGTCCGCCCGCTGCCACCACAGCGCCGTGGTCCAGCAGCCGAGCGCTCCGGTGGCGGCAGCGAGGGCCACGGCGATCGCCGGCACGCCAGCCTGGCCCTCACCAGCCACCCCGCTCACCATCGCCGGGACCGAGAACGGGAACCACGCCCCGAACCCCGGGGTGGCCACCACCTGGCCGGCGAAGAGCGCGCCCAGCCGCGAGGCGAAGCCCGGCAGGTACCCCCGGCCGGCGCTGGCGGCGAGCCCGTGGACCAGCGCGAGGACCGCGGTGACCGCGGCGACGCCGAGCCCCTGGCGGCGCCGTTCGTCACGCCTCTGCGGGGCACCGGAGGGAGACCCAGCAGCACCCCGCCGAGCAGGCAGGCCGCCAGCAGGAGCGCCGCGGAGGTCGACACGGAATTCGCGATCGCGGTATCCCCCGCCATCAGCTGGCAGCGCCAGGGCCGGTACGACCTCGACACCTCCCTCGCCGCCCAGGACGCGACGCCCGCCGAGCTCGCCGCGACGCACCGGCACGGCGACGCGCAGCGTGAGCTCATGGCCCGCGGCGCCGCCTGCGACGAGCACCTCGACCTCGATCAGCAGCTCCCCGCGGCGCTGGAGCGCTTCGACGCCTTCGGACGGATGGGCCGAAACCGCGGGCGCCTCGCGTCACTGAGCACGGAGGCCGACGCGGCGCGGTCGCTGAGCGACCTGCGAGGGACGCCGGCGCTCCTGCAGCTGGGCGGCCACGACGTGCGCGTGGACGTCGAGGACACCCAGCGGGTCCACCGGCGCATGCTCGGTCCCGAATCTCTCGACGTGGCCCGCCCCCCGACGCCGACCACTCCATGGTGCGCGCCGACCTCGTCTGCCGACGGGGTGCTGGCAGACATCGAACGCTCCACCGAGGACCCGCGGTGCTGAAGGAGGTGTTGACCGCCCTGGCAGCAGGTGCAGCGCTCTCCTCGGCGCTCGTGGCCACCGCACCGGCAGCGCAGGCGAGCTGACCGACTGGTTCCCCGAGCAGGTGGAGTCGGACATCGACGTCGAGGTGCTCATCGCCTCGAGCCCGGAGCGCATCGACCTCGACGGCTGACCTCACCCACCTGTCCCGCGCCCCCGCCCACCGCTGGTCGGGGGCGCCCTGCGGCAGTCGACGGCCTGAGGGACGGTGCTCGGTTGACTCCACCGGCTGGACCGACCATGGTGATCAAGACATCTCGGGCGCCGGGACATCGTCGCCCCCTTCATCGTCGGAGGTTCTTCCATGGCCATGTACGGGTACTGCTGCGAGACCGACGGCGGCTTCGACGTGTGCTGCGCCATCGGCACCGCAGGCCCCTCGGCGCGCTGCCCCAGCTGCGGCGAGCTCGGGGTCCGCGTGTACACCGCACCGCGGCTGAACCGCGGGAACCGCGCGCTGGTCACGGCCATGGACCGCGCCGGAGCGTCCAGCGACGCTCCCCCGGTCGTCAGCTCGCTCCCCGGGCGAGGACGCGCACCGGCACCGGCCGCACTGAACCCCGTCCTGAGCCGGCTCCCCCGACCCTGAAGCCGGCACGCTTCCCTACCGCACCGGTTTCTCGCCTGCTCTCCCTCTTACCGAAAGAGTCTTTCTGCGACGGTTGACACCATGACGTCGACCGATCTATGGTCCGCTGAACACGATTGGCAATGCAGCCGAGGCGTTGTCGATCGATCTCTGAGACTTTATCCGTGGCCATCCATGCCTCGGCTCACGAAGCTCATCGTTCCCTGCCACGACCCTGAGACCGGCACCGCTGCCGAGGACCTTCGAGGGAGAAGACCACATGGGAAGCGTCGGACTGCTCTACGTCGGGGCGGTGCTGTTCCTCAACGGGCTCATGCTGCTGGGCCGGGTGGAGGCCCGATCGGCGATCCCTCTCAACCTCTTCGTCGGGCTGCTCCAGGTGATCACCCCGACCTATCTCATCTTCACCGCCGACGGTGACCCTGCCGTCATCCTCAACGCCTCGGGGCTCTACCTCTTCGGTTTCACCTACCTCTACGTGGCGATGAACCAGTGGATGGCACTCGACGGCACCGGGCTGGGCTACTTCTCGCTCTTCGTCGCCGTCTGCGCGGTCGTGTACGCGGTGGTCAACTTCGTCCAGCTGGGTGACCCCGCCTTCGGCGTGATCTGGCTGCACTGGGCGCTGCTGTGGACGCTGTTCTACCTGCTGCTCGGGCTGGGCCGCGCGGAGCTGACGCGGTTCACGGGGGTCGTAGCAGCGATCCAGGGGTGGGCCACCGGAGCCATCCCGGCGTCCCTGCTGCTCACCGGACGGTGGGGCCAGCTGAACACGGTGATGGTCGTGCTCCTCGTCGTCGTCGGCGGCGGCTACGCGCTGCTCTACCCGAGGTTCACCGGCAGCCAGCGCTCGGAGGTGGTCGCCCACGCCTGATCCGCGCGTCGCTCCACGTCCTTCATGAGACCGGTCATCGCCCGAGAGGATCCACCGTGCCCCAGAACCTGTTCCCCCTCGATTCCTCCAAGAAGTTCACCGACCAGGAGAAGATCGGCCACAACCGCTACCACCCCGACATCCCGGCGGTCGTCACCGTGAAGCCCGGGGAGTCCTTCCGTGTCGACTGCCGTGAGTGGTTCGACGGCGCCATCCTCAACGACGACTCCGCCGACGACATCCGTGACGCCCCGATGAACCGCGTGCACGCGCTCTCGGGTCCGTTCGCGGTGGAGGGCGCCCAGCCCGGGGACCTGCTGATCGTCGACATCCTCGACGTCGGCCCCATCCCGCAGGAGGACTCGGGCCCGCTCGCCGGTCAGGGCTGGGGCTACACCGGGATCTTCGCCAAGAAGAACGGCGGGTCCTTCCTCGTCGACCAGTTCCCCGACGCCTACAAGGCGGTCTGGGACTTCACCGGTCAGGTGGCCAGCTCGCGCCACGTGCCCGAGGTCTCCTTCACCGGCATCACCCACCCCGGCCTCATGGCCACCGCCCCCTCGGCGAAGATGCTGTCGCGGTGGAACGCCCGCGAGGGCGCGCTGATCGCCACCGACCCGCAGCGGGTACCGCCGCTCGCCCTCGCGCCGGAGCCCAGCGACGCCGTCCTCGGCACCCTCACCGGCGCCGACTTCGACCGCGTGGCGAGCGAGGGAGCACGCACCGCTCCCCCTCGCGAGAACGGCGGCAACCAGGACATCAAGAACCTCACGAAGGGCAGCCGGGTCTTCTACCCCGTCTTCGTCCCTGGCGGCAACCTCTCCGTCGGTGACCTCCACTTCTCCCAGGGCGACGGCGAGATCACCTTCTGCGGGGCCATCGAGATGGGTGGCTTCCTCGATCTTCGGGTGGACATCCTCAAGGGCGGGATGGCCACGTACGGCGTCGAGGAGAACACCATCTTCATGCCCGGCACCACCGACCCCCAGCACGCGGAGTGGCTGGCGTTCTCCGGCATCTCGGTGACCCTGGACGGCGAGCAGAAGTACCTGGACTCCCAGCTGGCCTTCCAGCGGGCCTGCCTGCACGCCATCGACTACCTCACCAAGTTCGGCTACAGCCCTGAGCAGGCCTACCTGCTGCTCGGCGCCGCGCCGATCGAGGGCCGGTTCTCCGGGGTGGTGGACATCCCCAACTCGTGCGCCACCGTCTACCTGCCCACGTCGATCTTCGACTTCGACATCCGGCCCGGACCGGGCGGACCGCACCAGATCGACCCCGGCATCGGAGCGCCGCACTCGGCGTCCTGACGCTCGACGGTCACAGCCGCTGCAGGGCGCGCCCGGCCGGTCCGGGTGCGCCCTGCAGCAGGCAGGGCTGCTGCCGTCCTGGACGGCGGTGCGCCTGCCGCTCTCCCGTGGAGAACGCCCGAGGAATTGCTCGCGGCATGGAGACGCCGCAAAGATGCTCACTGCCTCTCGCTGACCGTTTGACGGTGCGTAGCGATCTCCTCTACGTTGACGAGACGGGTTCCTGTCGACATCGCTCGAGCCCGTCGTTCTCGCACGAACCAGCGATCCCGTCATCCAGAGGGATCCCCGAGAAGGGAGAGTGAGCTCATGGCAGCATCGGTGCAAGAGATCCTGGCGGACAAGGGCGTGCGCCCCGCGCAAGAGCACCTCGAGCAGCTGGAATCGAAATGGGCAGAGATCCAGCAGCGTCGGGCAGACCTCGACGGCGTCGCCCTCGACGACGCGGACATCGCGGTCCGCAACATCCCAGGAGGCGACCATGTCCGCTGACGAGCTGATCACGAAGTCGGTCACCGAGCTCGCGGGCCTGATCAAGAGCAAGGAGGTCTCCCCCGTCGAGGCCACCACGGCGCTGCTCGACCATGCCACAGCGCTCAACCCCGAGATCAACGCCTACATCAGCTTCCGCGAGCAGGCGCTGACGGACGCTCGACGGGCAGAAGGAGAGATCGCGAGCGGTGACTACCGCGGCGTCTTCCACGGCATCCCGCTGGCGATCAAGGACAACCTGTACGTCGGTGGCGAGACCACCACCATGGCCTCGAAGATCCACCGGGACTTCGTCCCGGCGCAGGACGCCACGGTGGTCAGGCGGCTGCGCCAGGCAGGCGTGGTGCTCACCGGCAAGCTCAACATGCACGAGTACGCCTGGGGCATCGACAACAACAGCCCCCACTTCGGCAGCGTGCAGAACCCGTGGAACACCGCCAAGGTCCCCGGAGGTTCGAGCGGCGGGTCGGGTGCCGCGGTGGCTGCCCACATGACCTACGCGGCGCTGGGGACCGACACCGCCGGGTCGATCCGCATCCCGTCGGCCGCGTGCGGCATCGTCGGGCTGAAGCCGACGCACGGCCGCGTGCCGAAGGACGGGTGCTACCCGCTGGCGTGGACCCTGGACCACATCGGGCCGATGACGAAGACCGTCGACGACGCCGCGGCGATGCTGCAGGTGATCGCTGGCTTCGACCCCGCCGACCCGACCTGTGTCGACACACCGGTGCAGGACTACTCCTCCACCCTCGACGGCGACGTGTCCGGGCTGGTCATCGGCGTGGAGGAGGACTACTTCTTCCACGCGGTCGACAGCGAGATCGAGCGCCTGGTCCGAGCCCAGATCGACGCGCTGGTCGCCCGAGGTGCTCGGGTGGAGACGGTCAGCATCCCGACCCTGCGCTACTCCGAGTGGGCGGAGCTGGCCACCAGCCTGTCCGAGGCCTCGGCCATCCACCACCGTGACCTGGTCGAGCGGCCGGAGGACTTCGGGGCGGACATCCGCTTCCTCTTCGAGCTCGGCGAGCTGTTCTCGTCGGTGGACTACCTCCAGGCCCAGCAGGTGCGTCGTCAGCTGAAGAACGACTTCGCCGCGGTGCTGTCGGACGTCGACGTCCTCATCGCACCGACGTTGCCGGTGATGGCCCCGGACATCGGCTCCTCGGAGGCGGACCTGAACGGCACGAAGGTGGACCTCATCGACAGCTTCATCCGCTTCACCGGCCCCAGCAACCTCACCGGCCTGCCCGCCCTGACGGTGCCGGTCGGCTTCAACGGCGACCTGCCGGTGGGGTTGCAGGTCATCGGGCGTGCCTTCGACGAGAGGACCGTGCTGAACGTCGGCAAGGCCATCGAGTCGGGCGCGCCCATGGGTGATCGGTCTCCCCCGGTCCTCGGCTGAGCCACCTCGCTGCCGCCGCGCGGCCCTCAGGGGCTGCCGGCGGCAGCGACGTCGTCCACCGCCCGGGCATCAGGGCAGCAGGGGCACGGTCGCCAGCAGCAGCAGGGTCACCAGCAGCGCGCCAGCGGCGGCGAAGGTCGGCCATGGCACGTGCACCCCGGCGGAGCGGCAGCGCTCGGCCCACAGCAAGGTGGCGACCGAGCCCCACGGAGTGATGAGCGGGCCGAGGTTCACGCCGAGCAGCACGGCGAGCAGGTCCTGCCCCGCCACCACGCGCTCCAGGGCGAGGTAGGCCGGCAGGTTGTTCACCGCGTTCGCGGCGCCGGCCGCGACCGCCGCGGTGACGAAGCGCCCATGACCGTCCGCCACCGACCCCAGCGCGGCGTCGAGGCCGAGCGGACCCAGCGCCTCGACGACCACGAACAGCCCGGCGACCAGCACCACCAGGCGCCACGGCAGGAGCGACAAGCGCAGCAGACGGGGCCGGCGCACCGCGGCGGCCGCCCCGGCCAGCGCTGCGGAGCCGGCGGCAGCCCACGGGACCGGCACCCCGGCCGCCAGGACCGGCACCAGGAGCACGCAGGCCAGCGCCGCGACGGTGAAGAACGCGCGGTCGTCGGGGCGCACCACGTCGGGGACGAGGTAGCGGCCGGTCAGAGCGCGCCGCTGCCAGAGGACGAGCACGAGGACGGCGACGAGCACCGCGGCCGTGGCCGGCAGGGCCATCGCCCGTGCGTAGCCCGCCGTGGACAGTCCCAGGGCGCGCAGCGCCAGCAGGTTGGTCAGGTTCGACACCGGCAGCGCCAGGCTGGCGGTGTTGGCCAGCCACACCGACGCCATCGCGAAGGGCAGCGGCGGCAGGGCCAGGCGGGAGGCGAGGGCCAGGACCACCGGCGTCAGCAGCACCGCGGTGGTGTCCAGGCTCAGCGCGACCGTGGTGACGGTGCACAGCAGCACCACCACGACGAACAGCAGCGGGACCCGCCCCCGCGCGGCCCGAGCAGCGTGCACCGCGGCGACATCGAAGACCTGCGCTGCCTGAGCCAGCTCGGCCAGCACCGTGACGGCGACCAGGAACACCAGCACGGGCGCGGTGCGCGCGAGCACCGCCAGCGCCTCCGAGGGAGCCAGGAGCCCTGAGAGCACAGCGCCCGTCCCCAGCGCCGCCGCCACCACCCACACGCGCCGACCGTAGCCAGCCTCGGCGCCCTGTGGACGGTGGCGCCTCGCTGTCCGGGGCGACCTGCACCATGGGCGCCATGACGTCGACCCCCACCACCGAGCCCTCCCGCGACGTCGCCGAGGGCGACCTGCGCGGCGCCGCGGAGGCCCAGCTGCGAGCGCTCGCCGGCGAGAGCGCGGTGCTGCGCGACGACCAGTGGACCGCCATCGAGGCGCTCTCAGCGGCCCACCGCCGCGTGGTCGTCGTCCAGCGCACCGGCTGGGGCAAGTCGGCCGTCTACTGGGTCGCGACCGCGCTGAACCGCGCGGCCGGCGCGGGCCCCACGCTCGTGGTCTCCCCGCTGCTGGCGCTCATGCGCGACCAGGTCGCCGCCGCGGAGCGCTCAGGCCTGCGGGCGGCGACGTTGAACTCCTCCAACATGGACGACTGGTCCAGCATCGAGGCGCGCCTGGCCGCCGACGACGTCGACGTGCTGCTCATCTCCCCCGAGCGGCTGAACTCCGCGGGGTTCAGGGCCCGCGTCATGCCGCACCTCACCCCGCGCCTGGGGATGCTCGTGGTCGACGAGGCCCACTGCATCTCGGACTGGGGCCACGACTTCCGCCCCGACTACCGGCGGATCGCCACCGTGCTCGCCACCCTGTCCCCCGGCACGCCGGTGCTCGCCACGACGGCGACGGCCAACGGGCGGGTCATCGCCGACGTCGCCGCCCAGCTCGGCACGGACACCCTGACGCTGCGCGGCCCGCTGGAGCGGGCGAGCCTGGCGCTGTCCGTGCTCGACACCCCCGACGTGCCGACCGCCTACGCGTGGATCGCCGAGCACCTCGCGGAGCACGCCGCGAAGGGCCAGCCCGGGATCGTCTACACGCTCACCGTCGCCGAGACCACGCGCCTGGCCGACTTCCTGCGCTCGCGCGGGCTGGCCGTGGCGGCCTACTCCTCCGCGACCGAGCCGGGCGACCGCGAGCGCCACGAGAAGTCGCTGCTCGCCGGGGAGCTGACCGCTCTGGTCGCCACGTCGAGCCTGGGCATGGGCTACGACCACCCGCGGCTCTCCTTCGTGGTGCACCTGGGGTCGCCGAGCTCGCCGGTGGCGTACTACCAGCAGGTGGGGCGGGCCGGGCGCGCCCTGGACGGCGCGCTGGGCGTGGTGCTGCCGACCGCCGCGGACCAGCGGATCTGGGCGTTCTTCGACTCCACGGCCTTCCCCCCGCAGGAGGTGGTGCACCGGGTGCTCGACGCCCTGGCGGAGCACGGCGGGCCGATGCCGGTGACCGCGCTCGAGCAGGCAGCGCGGCTGCGCCGCGGCAGGCTCGAGTCGCTGCTGAAGGTGCTCGACGTCGAGGGCGCGGTGGAGAAGGTCGAGAAGGGCTGGGTCTCGACGGGGGCGCCGTGGCACTACGACGCGGAGCGGATCGCCGGGGTGGCCGCCGCGCGCCGGGCCGAGCAGGACGTGATGCGCCGCTACCTCTCGGGGACGCGCTGCCTGATGCGGACGCTGCGCGAGGAGCTCGACGACCCGGGCGCCCAGGACTGCGGGCGCTGCTCGGTCTGCACGCAGGAGCTGCCCTCCCCCGGTGCGGCGCTCGACGTTTCGGGGGGCCCGTCGGACGCGTGGGGCGTCGGGCGCGAGTCCGTCGCAGCGGCGCTGGCGCACCTGCGGAGCCAGACCACGGAGATCGCGCCGCGCCGCCAGTGGCCGAGCGGCGCGAGCCAGCGGGGCCGCATCCCCGCGGAGCACCGCGCCGAGCCGGGCCGAGCCCTCGCGCTGGCCACCGACCCGGCGTGGGGACGCGCCGTGGAGGCGTCGCTGAAGGCCGGGCGGGTCTCGGACGAGGTGTTCGACGGCCTGGTGGCGACCCTCGCCCGGTGGGGCTGGCCGTCGGGGCGCCCGACCTGGGTGACGTGGGTGCCCTCGCGACGCCGCAACGCGCTGCTGGAGGACGTGGCCACCCGCATCGCGGAGAAGGGCCGGATGCAGCTGGCCTCCCCGCTGGCCGCGGCCGACGCCGGGCCGCACCAGGACGCCGCCGAGACGGCGGTGGCCTCCGCCGAGGGACCGCTGGGCCGGCTCTTCCTCGCCGACGAGGCGCAGGTGACGGACGGCCCGGTGCTGCTCGTCGACGACTCCGCGCGCTCCACGTGGACGCTGACGGTCGCGGCCGGGGTGCTGCGCAGCGCCGGCTCGGGGCCGGTCTACCCGCTGGTGCTGCACCAGCAGGTGTGACGCCTCTCGATCCATGGTGGCCGCGTGGGGACGACGCTCGACCTTCTCCGCTCCCTCGTCAGCGGCGTGGCCCGGGACGCCGGTGCGTCCCTGGACGAGACCGTGGCCTCGCTCCTGCGTGCTGGTCCGAGCGACCCCGGCCGCCTCACCGTCCGTACCAGCGATCATCGGCCGTGCCGTGCCGTGCCGTGCTCGTCGACGCGACGGGGTATCCGGCGGCCCCAGCGACCTCGCTCGGCGCAGGAGCCCGACGCTGGGGTGGTCAGAGGCATGAGAGCTTTCATCGCACCGTGGGCCGGCGCCGGGATCGTCGGGCCGGCAGAGGTACCCGTGCCAGTGATCGGCGACGACGAGCTGCTCGTCCGCGTGCGGGCGTTCGGTGTCGGGATCCACGACGCGTCGTTCCTGCCGATGGACGCCGGGTACCCGTACCCGATCGGGATCGAGGGTGCCGGTGTCGTCGAGGACGTCGGCAGCCGCGTCGAGGCCCACCAGCCCGGCGACCGGATCGCCTTCGTGAGCTCGATGCAGCGCAAGGGTGGGACGTGGGCCGAGCTCGCAGCGGTCAGCGCTGAAGCC